>JAOZNY010000143.1 GCA_029933565.1 Bacteroidales bacterium | reverse complement strand
TTGGATAAGTTCTTTTATAGAAAGAATAGGTTGCTCCTTCATCTCGATAATACAATCCTAATTTCACATAAGAATACGCAGCCAAAGAAGCAATCAATCCACCAATAATTATTGCTATTGGTGTTAAATTTCCAATCATTGATACGGAAATACCGAGTATCGTAAATATTCCTCCGCCAACCATACCGCCTAATGCAATGGCTATTAATTCTGCTAATCCTAAATTTTTATTTCTTTTTCTGTGTATTGTCATATTACTCTAATCTTTTTAGGGGTTAGTTCACCGCTACTGGTAGCAAAAGATATTTATTAACCAGACTACGTCAAGGAGCAAATATATTCATAAATCGCATAATGTATCAGTATTGCTATATTATTATGCGTATCCAGCAAAATATAGACGAGTAGTGTTTTGTGAAGCTATAGATATTACTCTAAATGAAATGTGTTTAGAAATCTCAAAAATATATCAAATACACTTTCTTGAGATCATTTATTTGAAAAATTAGCCTTTTTTTTGCTTAAATCATGAATATTTTAAAACATACAAAGTTAGTTTGTACTATTTTAATAAAATATTTTGCTTCTTTTAATAAATCAATTGAATTTTATATGTCTGTATTACTGATAGTTATGATTCTTTTGATAAATAATTTGAAAAAACTCTTGACAATATTGATTTTTAATATATCTTTGCAAGTAAATACTTACTTATGGTACGTAAATCAACGGATATCAGGCAAGAAGAAATAAAATCGGCAGTATTGTCAATCATTTTCAGAGAGGGATTAAAGAATGTTTCCACTAAGAATATCGCCAAAGAAGTAGGCATTAGTGAGGGAAGCATCTTCAGGCATTTCAATTCGAAGAAAGATATTATTCTTGCCATTATGGAAGATGTCAGCAACGACCTCATTGAAAGTCTTAGAAAAATATCGCTCAGCGATAAGCCTGCCCCTACCCGACTTTTCGACTATTTGTGCAAAACAGTAACCTATTTGGTTACCTACAAAGGAATTACAATGCTTCTGTTTTCGGAAGCATCCTATCAAAATGACACACAAATGATTACTAAATTAAATTACATTTTTAACAGCCAAAAGCAATTGGCCGGCAAAATTGTATCCGATGGAATTGCAAATGGAATTTGGGATGAAACTGTTTCGGTTGAGAATTTCTCTTCACTTTATATGGGTATTCCCTTATCGCTTAACATCGAGATGCTACTGAACCGGGAAAATTTTGAACACAAAAATTTTTGTAGGAAAAATTATATGCTCATTCTTAAAATATTAGAAAAGAAATAATTTTTTTATTTCCTTACTAAGTAAACACTCACTTATTTAATAATAAATAATCAAAATAAAATGTTTAGAAATTTAATAATAATTTTATTCTTTCCTATGGTGCTGCACGCACAGGACGGACAGAATCTGGGTACACTCTTCGATTCGCTCAAGACTAACCCTCAGATTAGGAGCGATGAAATTTTAATGGAACGGGCATTGCTTGGCAAGAGTATGGCAAATAGCAAACTGTTCCCTAAACTCGATGCCTTTGGGACTTACAATTATGCCAGTTCGCCTACTGGTATGTTACCCATTGCCCCCAACGATTTGTTTGTAATGATTAAGGATCAGTCGATTGCACAGCCTTTTAGTCAAAATATTTTTAGGGTAGGAGCAGCCATTTCAATGCCCGTATTTGTTAAATCCATTTTCACAATGGCCAATAAGGCAAAAATTATGTACAGTTCGGCTGAGGCTAAATGGCAAATCGACCTTTTAAAAAATGAAGCGGTAATTGTAAGTTCCAATGCCAACCTTCAATACATGGATGCCCTCGATCAGGCCTTGGAGAAAAAGAGGACTTCACTGGAAACGGTCGAAAATCTTGTCAACCTCAAGGTTAACAATGGTCGTTCTCCCGAATCGGCCTTGCTAAAAATTAAAAGTAACATTAATCAAATCGACTTAATGCGCAACAACATTGCCATGAACCGTGAAAAAGCAATTGCTGCTATATACACTCTTACAGGTCTAAGGGTTGAACAAGCTGTCAGCATGCAACAAACCGGTAGTTATTCCAATGGTAATTTCAAGGTACTTGAACCTCTGCAAAAGAAAATTGACGCTACCCAAATGGGTGTAAGAGCCGAAAAAGAGAAACTCTATCCTGCCCTGGTTTTGCATGGCAACTACAATCATAGTTATGCTAAATCGTATAATAATAGCACGGCTGTAAACGAAAATTACGCTACAGTTGGACTAACCCTTAAGATTCCAATCTTCGAAAAAGAACAGTATGTTAAAATCAAGCAGAGCAAACTTGATGTACTGGATCTCCAAAACGAAATGGAAAAGATGAGAATGGACTTTAGTGCACAGGCACAACAACTGGAGGTTAGTCTTAATTTGCTTGAAAAATCCGTTGAACTTTACAAAAAAAGTATTGTCGACAAAGAGGAACTTTTAGAGGTAGCAAAAGTTGCCTACGGCAGCAATAGGATGACAATTGAAGACTACCTAAAATACGAAGACGATTTGCTATTGGAAAAATCAAAACTCTACAAAGTGCAAGCACAAAAGTGGCAAACACTAATGAAACTTGCTGTTATTTATGGAAATAAAATAGAAGACATTGTAAAATAATCTTCATGCAAACACCTGATAAATACAATGAAATAATTATTAACAATAACGCTGCATCATTGCATCGTATTAAAAATATTTAAACAGATGAAAAAAACCAGAAAGACAATAGTTTGGACAATAGTGGTAATTGCCATAGTAATTGCGGGATTCCTTGTTGTAAAAAGAGCACAAAACAGGGAAAAAAATATGCCCCCTGCCAAAATGTATTCAATAGTAGTTTCAAGTTTCAAACCCGAACTTAAACAAAATATTTTAACACTACCCTACCTTGCCGAAACCCAAAATGACAAGGATGTTAAGCTTACCACAAAAATATCGGGCAGAGTAAACTTTATTCAACCCAGTGGGTCAAATATTAAACAAGGCGATATAATTGCCAAAATCGACGACACTTCAATAAAAAGCAACATCAGTAGTGTTTCGTCGCAACTGAAGGCACAACAAAAAACGCTTGAAAACTTACAAACAACCCATCAGCGAACCCTTGAACTGCTCGATGCCAAAGGTGCCTCAATTGAACAATCGCAAATGGAAGAAAGTAAAATTGCCGGTCTTGAATCGAAGATTGAATCGCTAAAGCAGAAGTTAAACGAACTAAATAATATGCTTAGTTATGCAACAATTACTTCTCCAGTCGATGGAAAGCTTTCAAAGACTATGCTCAACAAGGGTGATATTGCAATGCCGGGTCACCCTGTTGCGCAATTAAGTGCGGCAAACGGATTTTATTTAATGATCCGGGTACCCGACAACCTTAAAATTAGCGGAGTGCAACTCAATACTAATAAATACGATGCAATTCCCCTTAACAGCACATTCCACGGTCTGTCCGAGTACAAAGTTTACACAAATTCTGAAAACCTGACCACCGGTAAGCGCATTGAAGTAGATGTTGTTGTTTTCGATGGCGAAGCTATTAAACTTCCTTTCGATGCAGTTTTAAATCGCAGCGGAAAAAGTTATGTACTGTTAATTGATGGCGAACATGCCATTTCCAAACAAATAAATATTGTACAAACAGGCGAGGATGGCATAATTATAAGTAACAACGAACTTGCCGGAAAACAATTAGTTGTAGCCAAGCAAGATATTTTGCTAAAACTGCTCAGTGGTGTTTCACTTAAAGTTAAGGAGGACTAAATCATGTTTGAATACTTTTACAAACGGCCTTATCTGCTGTATTCGTTAATTGGCGGATTTTTTATAATGGGGATTGTGGCTTTGGTAGTTTTGCCAAAAAACCTCTTTCCCGATGCTAACCCTGCTCAGGTAATTGTAATTACAAAAGTGCCCGGAGCAACGGCTCAGGTAGCAGCCAACACAGTCTCGAAACCAATAGAACAGGAAGTTTCGCGTTTAGGTCTTGTTACCGATGTTAGTTCGGTAAATGTGGCTAACTTTTCGATAGTAAAAGTTGAATTCGACTACAAAAAAAGTTTGAATGCTGCCGCTGTGGATGTTGCTAATGCACTATCCATTGCCAAAGGTAAATTACCTGCAAATGCAAACCCGGCAATTTACACAGCCGGCGACTTTACACTTCCTGTCGATATTATTTCTCTATCGCCAAAAGGCGAAAACATGGATCTTGCCGATATCCGCAAAATTTCAGAAAGTTTTATAAAACCTTATTTGCTCAGCAACCCTGAAATTGGAAATGTCGAGGTTTTCGGCGGCTATGAAAGTGCCATCAATATCGAGGTTGACCCATTCAGGGCAAAACGTTATGGAATTCAATTCGACAAAATAGCAATGGCTTTAAAAACACTTAACCGCGATATGCCCATAGGTTTTGTAAAAGGTGAAGATAATTTTTACACCATTACTTTTTATGGCGAGAAGGATGAAGTAGAAAAAATTAAGCAAATTACTGTTATGCCCAATGTGCGCATTGGCGATATTGCCGATGTAAAATGGAGTTTTGCAAAGCGCACAAGTGGATACCTTGGAAACGGTAAACCTGCCATTGCACTTGCAATTCAGCGTGCACCAGGCGGGAGTGTATTGGATGTTAGTAAAGCCGCCCGTAAGGAAATGAAAAAACTTGCTGCCCGCTATCCAAATATTAATTTTGAAATTTCAGACACCCAACGCGACCTGATTGAACTGGCAAACGACAATATGCTCGTGGCTCTTCGCGATGCTATTTTCTACACTCTTTTGGTTATACTTTTCTTTCTTGGAAATTTCAGGGCAATTGCCGCCGCAGCCATTACCATACCCATGGTATTTTTCTCTACCATGGCTGTAATCTGGCTAACAGGTGGTGAACTAAATATTGTAATCTACACTGCCATCATCCTGGCACTTGGAATGCTTACCGACAATGCGGTGGTGGTGCTGGAGAATATCGAACGGCACCTGAACGAATTAAAAGAAGATTTACAAACTGCGATAAAAAAAGGAACAAAAGAGGTAATTGGACCAATATGGGCCGGAACAATTGCAACTATTCTTGTCGTTTTCCCTTTGATGTTCATCGGTGGTTTCCCTGAAAAAATCTTCAAACCATTAATTTTTACACTAATTATTGCTTTACTTATTTCATTCTTCCTTTCAATTACATTTATTCCAAAACTGCTAGAGGCTTTCTTCAAAAAAGGTACCGGAAAAACAAAATTTGAACTCTGGTTCGACAACCTCTACAATAAATCAGTTGGTCGGTTGGTAGGCCCTTACGTAAATGTTATTAAATTTTCGAACGGAAAACATCGCTTAGTACGACGATTGGTACTGATTGTAGGAGTTGTAATTCTTTTACTAATTAGTGTGCGTACAATAATGCCAACAATTGGTAAAGATGCAATGCCTCCAATGGACACAGGAATTATCAAGGCGCAACTTGCATTTAGTTCGAACGAAACTGTAAATAGTGCCGAAGCCAAAATAAAACCATTTTTACAGTGGGTTAACGAACAATCGTGGGCAGTACGAAGTTCGGTTGCGTTTGGTAGCGAAGCCGGTGTGCTCAGCCTTGGCAGTGGCAACTTACCTTCGGAGGCAACCATTACAATAAACTGTGTTGACCGCTTTAGCAGAGACCTTGACATGTGGCAAATCGAAGACATTATCCGCAACAAGATTTCTAAACTACAGGGTGTTAAGAAAAACGATGTTTACGACTTTGGCGCAACCGCAGTTTCTTCAATTAAAGCTTCGCTTGATGTAAGACTAAAATCACCTGTTGTGGATGGTCTTGTGGAAAAATCGCATGAGGTAGAACAAACTTTGAAGGAAATAAAAGGGCTGACATCGGTTTCAACAAGTTGGGATAAGGATTTTACAGAAATCGTACTCGACATTAACGAAAACAAAGCACTAAGTTATGGAGTAACACCTTATCAAATAGCAATGCAAATTCCTATTAAAGGACAAATTGTTGGATTAAATGCCAATATGCAATCAATGAACACCCAATTTGTAAGGCTCTACCTTAAGGGAAAGTTTAATCAAAATGAACAAACTTTAAGGCTTTTACCTATTCATACAATGATGGGTGATGTTCCTCTCGAACAATTGGCTAAAATTTCGAAGAGTTTGACTTATGCCAAAATCGAAAGAGACAAGATGCTTTACAGTATCGATATTAATGGCTATCGTGCAAACCGGCCTGTTAGCCACCTTACCGAAGATGCTGAACTAGCCCTGACTAAAATTAAAAACGACAATGATGTTATAATAACGCAAGAAGGCGACATCAAACAAATTAACGATAGTTTCCAGAGGATGATGAAGGCAATTGCCCTTGGTATACTCATACTTACAATTGCACTAATTGCCATTTACAAATCAGTGCGTATGTCGATTATTATGATAATGGTTCTTCCTCTTTCAATGATTGGGGCTGCCTGGGGAATGCTATTGTTTAACAAACCCAGTTGTATGCCGAGCATGCTTGGAATACTACTGCTGTTTGGAATAATTATTAAGAATGCTGTTCTGTTAATCGACTTTTATCAAAAATATCGCGAAAAAGGCAGCAGCCCTTACGAAAGTGCAATCGAAAGTGTAAGAGTACGTTTCCGTCCGGTAATGATGACTGCATTCGGAACCATAGCCGGTATGATACCTATTGCTTTAGAACAAGCTGTTGGTTTGGAACGCCTTAGCCCGCTTGCCGATGTTGCCATTGGTGGATTATTAATAGGGACTTTATTAACATTAATATTTGTGCCAATGCTGGCATATATGGTTGATACTAAAAAACTTAAATAAGTAAAAACCGAAATAAATTCATAGTAAATTAAGGTTTAATTTAAAAACAGAAAAAAATGAAAAATCTAGTTATTGCAGCCCTGTTCGTATTTGCTTTTGCAGCGAACAATGCTAACGCACAGTCAGATTTCGACAAGGCACAGAGGAATCTTCACTTAAGTGCTGTAAACACTTGTGGCATGATTAAAAGTAAAACCGGCCACGATCAAGCCAAAATATTACAAAGTCTTGAAAACTTGAAGACTCAGGTAACAATAATTCAAGACAAATATGTTAAAAATCCACCTGCAGAATATGCAAAGGATCCATTATTTGCCTCGTATTTTGCTCAGATAAAAGACGTTGCCAATACTCTGGAAACAAAAGTGAAAAACGAAAATTACAAAGGTGCCGTAATGAATTGCTCCCATTTTTGCATGACTTTTGGTAAAATGCATGCCATTAACGGAACTATCGATTTAACTGATATGATGTTTAATTGGACTATGCAAATTTCGATGACTCAATTCATGATTGATGCAGGAAACTATCAAGGAGCAAAACAAAACATGAAAAAACTGCCAATGATTTACAATAAGGTAAGTGCACTTAAATTAAAAAAAGCTGATGCCAATTTCAACAAATCCTTTGAGAACATCGATGAACTGTATCATAGTTGGCTTGAGGCTGTTAAGTTCGAAGATTACACCAAGGCAAAAGAAATATTCAAAAACTTTTCTGGCGCTTTCCCAAAAGTTTTTAAACAATCAATTTAAAATTAAATGAAAGGTGATATCTGGAAAAAAAATAAATACAGTCTGAAAATCAGACGCACAAATGTTAAACTAAATAAA
>JAOZNY010000381.1 GCA_029933565.1 Bacteroidales bacterium | reverse complement strand
CAGGGCTTTCAATGACTTCAATTAGTAATCAGGATGGTTATTTTAATTTTGGTAACAGTCAGGTAGATCCAAATACTACCTACGAGATTATTGTTTCAAAGACTAATTATTTAAATGCCAAAGCAACACTAACAACAGTAGGTGTGGAATTTAGCAAAGATTTTGAAAAAAATATTACTATCTTTCCTATCCCTGCCGAGCCGGTTGTTTTACCCGATATTCTTTACGATTTGGCTAAATGGGATTTAAAACCTCAATATCAGGATTCACTGCAAGGCTTAATCCAAACCTTGCGCGATAATCCAAATCTGGTAATTGAGTTAGCATCGCATACCGACTTGCGTGACTCTTATGAGCGTAACGATGTGCTGTCGCAGCGAAGGGCGCAATCTGCTGTTGACTATTTAATTATACGAGGTATTGAGCCTGCGCGATTAGTTGCAAAAGGTTATGGAGAAAGGTCGCCACGTAAACTTAAAAAGAATTACAATCGCAATGGTGTTCAGTTCGAAGAGGGTACTGTTCTGACTGAGGAGTTCATAAATTCGCTTAGCAGCGAGAAAGAAAAAGAAGCAGCTCACCAACTTAATCGCCGTACTGAATTTAGAGTACTTCGAAAGGATTACGTTCCTTCGGCCAGTAATGTTGATATTACTGAATTGGATATTATTGTTAATCCCGATGATAATTCAGTAATTTTTACGGAAGAAGCTAATACGGGCACTTTTATTTCAACTTGTATAATTATGGCCTATAACGAAGAGTTTGCCTACGACCGTCATTCTGAGGCAATGATTTCACTCGATAAGGCAATGAACCTACTTAAAGGTGGTGCAATTGGCAAGGAACATTTTGAAGGGAATGCCGAAGAAATTCTTGTTGACAATTCCATTCGTAACAATGCAATAATAATTATTCCTGAAATTACAATTGCTAACAAAACTGTTACTGATGTTAAGGTTAAAGTAAATCATAAATTACGCCACGACCTTGTGTTTGGCGATAAATTGCTTAAACGTTTTGGTGAGTTTAATTTTGATAAGAAAACTCACAAATTGACTTTTAAGGAGTAAGGAAAGACACAAAATACTTATGATTGTTTTTGGCTTACCTTTGTGAAGAAAAAAATGTCTTAGTAATAATAATTAGGGAAATGAGTCCAACAGAAATAAATACACTAACAGAAAGTTATTTTGGTTTGCTACGAAACCTGAGTCCTGAGATAAAACTTAATTTGATTGAAAGATTGTCGAAGACAATGCGAGGGGAGTTGGGTAACAAAAGTAATACTCTTGATGAAGCATTCGGAGCCTGGAAATCAAAGAATTCAGCAGATGAAATTATTAAGGAACTCAGAGAAAGCAGAAGTTTTAACAGAATAATTGAAGGCTTTTGATGAGGTATCTGTTAGATTCAAATATTTGTATTTATTACATTAAAGGGCTTTATAATCTGGATACTAAAGTAAAGAATGTAGGTGGCGAAAATTGTTTTATCTCAGAAATAACACTTGCAGAGTTGAAGTATGGTGTTGCAAACAGCGAGAATAAGAAAAATAACAATCAAGTATTAGATAATTTCGTGGCTAGTATTAAGGTAGTACCTATTTACAATTCATTGGATTTATACGCTAGCGAGAAGGCTAGGTTGAAGAAAGATGGTAATATTATTGACGATTTCGACCTTTTAATTGGAGTTAGTGCTATTTCAAACAAAATGGTGCTTGTGACTAATAACACTAAACATATGGAACGGCTTACCGGAATTGAATTAGAAGATTGGACGAAATAATATCTGTTATTTTAGAATTAATTTAAATGTCACAAAAATCCCGATACGACAAAAGAGGAGTTTCAGCTTCAAAAGAAGATGTCCACTCAGCCATAAAGAACCTTGATAAAGGTTTGTATCCCAATGCATTTTGTAAAATCATTCCTGATATTTTGGCTGGTGACAAAGAATATTGCAATATCATGCATGCCGATG
>JAOZNY010000142.1 GCA_029933565.1 Bacteroidales bacterium | reverse complement strand
AGCGATTTTAGATCGGTGAGGTTTATGAGAGTTTTTATGCAAGGTTTTAAAAAACCTATAGTGGCGCGTTTTGCTACTTTCGAACTTGTTAGGGGAGAGTGGAGAAGATATCAGCATTCGCTATTTGGCGATGGTGAATATATTAACGAAAACAATCTTGGTAAACTTACCGTTTCAACTGTTAATATTGAAGAGAATGGAAACCGTGATCCAATTCCTTACGTAATTCCACCCGGAATTGACAGGGAGGTAAACTTTGGTACAACCAACTACGTAAGAATGAATGAGCAGTCGTTGGAACTTAGTGTTAAAGAACTGATTGATGGTGAGGCTAAAGGAGTTTTTAAAACCACAGAATTTGATTTCAGGCAATACAAGAAGATTAAGATGTATGTTCATGCTGAAAAGATGTTTGAAGAGGACAATCCTGAATATGGCGATCTTACAGTATTCCTACGTATAGGAGCCGACTTTACTCATAATTATTATGAATATGAACTTCCTGTTGATTATACCGATTGGGGTGTAAACGACCCTGAACTGATTTGGCCGGGCAGCAATAGGATGGAGATAGTTCTTGATGATTTGGTACAGGTAAAGCATAATAGAAATATTGCTATGCGCGATCCTAATTCTGATATTAGGCTTAACAAACCTTATTCAGAATTTGTGGATGCAGCTAAGGTAACTGTAGTTGGTAGCCCTAGCATTAGCGATGTGAATGGAATTTTAATAGGTGTAAGAAACCCTAAACGATTAGGAATTAATTCAACCGATGACGGTGATGAAAAAAGTGCAATTATTTGGGTTGACGAACTTAGGCTAACCGATTTCAATAAAAAGCCCGGTTGGGCAGCCACTGGACGAGTTGAAGCTAGCCTGGCCGATTTGGGAAGAGTTTCATTTACGGCCTCACATATGTCGGCAGGTTTTGGAAGTATTGAAAGTAAACTTTCAGAAATCCCACAGGAAAGTGTTACAAATTATATGGTTTCAACAGACCTTGACTTGGGTAAGTTTTTTGGTAAAAATGCTGGTGTTAAGATGCCAATGCACTTTGATCATGGAGTCTCCAGAATAACTCCAAAATATAATCCTTTAGACCCCGACATTAAGTTAAAAGATGATTTGGATACCTATACAAACAAGAGTAATAGGGATTCAGTAAGTGATGTAATGAATGATATTACTAAGCGGACCAATTTCAACTTGATGAATGTGAGAAAGGAAAGGAAAAACAGTAAAAATAAGCCCAGAGTTTATGATGTAGAAAATTTTGACGCCTCCTTTGCTTACTCTCATAATGAACAAAGGAATATAGATATTGAATACGACGACCAGAAAGTTTATCGTGGCGGACTGGGATATAATTATAATAATCGTCCAAAAAACTATAAGCCATTCAGTAAAATGAAAGTTTTTAATTCAGATTGGCTAAAATTGATAAAGGATTTTAATGTGTATGCCCTGCCGAAAGTACTTTCAGTTAGGTTCGATATGAATCGTGACATAACACAGCGACTTGACAGGGATAAGAGTTTTGGTGATATAATTACTTATCCGCGCTATAACCGTGTTTGGAATTGGAACCGTAATTACGATTTTAAATATGATTTTTCACGCTCCCTAACTATTGAGTATAGTGCAGGTGCTAAAGCATATATCGATGAGCCTACAATTTATCCCGATAAGGAAACTGAAGAGTGGACATTGTATAAAGAAGAAATCTGGCGTGAGATATTTAGTATGGGTACCATGAACAGATATGACCAAATGTTTAAAGTTACCTATAATTTGCCACTTAAAAAGTTTCCGGTAACCGATTGGCTTAAACTTGCTGTGAATTATCAGGGGCTTTATGCCTGGAGTGCTTCGCCGGTATCAGTACAGGACAGGTTTGGTAATACTGTCGAAAATTCAAATCAGAAACAGTTGAACGGAAGTGCTGATTTCGATAAATTGTATAATAAAGTTGGTTTTCTAAAGGAGATAAATAGATCAACAAGTACCAGGCAGCGACCCTCCTCTGCTACCAGGGGTGGAAATGATCAGCCTGAGGATAATCCCGACGACACCACTAATCAAAAGCCTAAGGTAAACTATGGTAAAATACTAGGTGAGGGAGCATTAAAAGTATTGATGGCAGTAAAGAAATTCTCCGTAACCTACAGTGAGAACAACGGTACATTGTTGCCTGGTTTTATTCCGCAGCCTAATATTTTAGGAATGAACATCGACGCTTCTGCTCCGGGCTGGGGATTTGTTTTTGGAGAACAGGTAACTGATTTTCATATCGAGGCTGCTAATAATGGATGGATAACAACAGACTCCGTTTTAAACAATGCCTATATGCTAAAGCATACCGAGCAACTATCGTATAAAATAAATACCGATTTCCTTAAGTTGTTTAAAGTTGATTTTGATGCCGATAGGGTTTATGCAAGTTCTTTCCAAGCTTATTATAGAAATTCAAATACGCCTGAAGACCCCATTTTTGAAGAATATACACCAATGTCTTCTGGTAACTTCAGTATGTCGTATTCAATTATTAAAACATCCTTTGAAGAAGCAGATGGTGATGATATTTCACCGGTATTTGAACAGTTTAAGAATAACCGTTTTGTGATAGCCGACAGACTTGCCCATGAAAATCCAAACTGGATGGAGGATCAGGTTTATGTTTACGATTCAATTGCCAAGATGGATTTTCCCAGAGGCTATGGCTCAAATTCACAGGAGGTGCTTTATTATTCATTTCTTTCGGCTTATACCGGACAGAGCAGCGATGCGATAAAGGTTTCTACTCCTTTTCCAAGTTTTCCAATTCCAAACTGGCGTTTGAGTTTTACAGGTCTTACACGTATTGGTGCCATAGCACGACTGTTTAGGAGTTTTAATATTAATCATGGTTATAGGTCGATGCTTAGTATAAGTTCGTGGCAAACAAATGTGATATACGATGCTGATGACCCATCGATTACTTATGAGAATAGCCCGAATTACGTAACTGAATATGATGTTAATGTAGTTTCGATTATTGAACAGTATAATCCTCTTATTGGGGTTGATTTTACAATGCTGAACAGTTTTAATGCCCGGGTTGAGTATAAAAAATCGCGTAACCTTTCAATGAGTTTCGTGAATAATCAAATGACAGAAATAGTAGGTAATGAATTAGTTGTTGGTGTTGGTTATAGGTGGAAGGGATTAAAGTTTTCAGTGGGTTCGTTAAGCGGGAAAGCCAAAAATAAAAGTTTCAATAGCGACCTTAACCTTAAATTGGATTTTGGTATTCGTGACAACAAAACAACATTGCGCCGTATTGACGAAGACAATAATCAGGTTTCGGCTGGTTCAATGCAATACACTCTTAATTTCTCGGCCGATTATATGCTTAGTCAGAGCCTGCAGTTTAGGGCATATTACAACTGGACAAGCAATAATCCTTATGTATCCTCTCAGTTCCCAAATGCAATGACAAATGGAGGGTTTACACTGAGGTTTAACCTTGCTCAATAAGAAGTACTTAAAGTGTCTAGAGTTAAAAGTGCCTAAGTTAATTTACCAAATCCCCCAAAATCAATCAGTTTTTATTTGAAATAAATATAAAATACTTAATTAGCACTATCTGATAAAAAAAATGAATAATTTTGACAAAATATTTAAACTTAAAAGAAATGAATATTCCTGATAATTTATTTTTCACAAAAGAACACGAATGGGTAAAGATTAATGGAGATATTGCCACTATTGGCATTACCGACTTTGCTCAAAAAGAACTTGGCGACATTGTTTTTGTAGAAGTAGAAACTATTGACGAAGACCTTGACTCTGAAGAAGTATTTGGTACAATAGAAGCAGTAAAAACTGTTTCCGACATGTTTATGCCTATTGGTGGAACTGTTACCGAGTTCAACGAAAGTCTGGAAGATGAGCCTGAAGCAATTAATAAAGATCCTTATGGCAAAGGCTGGATAATTAAAATTAAAATGTCAGACTCTTCGCAGGTTGAAAATCTATTAAGTGCTGATGCATATAAAGAATTAATTTAGTTTTTGTGCTAAAAAAATTCTGCCCGGCAATTGTTTGGGCAATATTAGTATTTGTTTTAACAGCTGTTCCCGGTAATTATATTCCAATATCAATTACTTTTTTGGATTGGGCTTCACCTGATAAGATTGTTCATTTTATCTTGTTTGGTGGTCAAAGTTTTTTGATTCTATTTGCCATTAGGGAGCAATATTTTAGCGGTAATAGGCGTTTTGTTTTTGCTTCTGTTGCCATTGGCTTAGGAATCGTTTATGGTCTACTCACCGAAGTATTGCAATACTATGTATTTGTAGGGCGCGATGGAAACTTATTTGATTTTATTGCCGATGTAATTGGAGCATTTATGGGATTTTTGGCATTTTATTTGCTTTTTAGAAAAAAAACAGTCCACAATAAAGTCATTAAAAATTAATTGATTACTTTAGCCGCGGATTAATTAAATATAATTATTTAATCATGGAACCAAAAAAACACAAAAAGGCCGACCTTGAACTGAAGAAAACATATTTCTTTGAGGTTGGACTTATTATTGCATTATTAATTGTTTTTGCTGCGTTTGAGTATAAAACTTACGACAAATTAACAATTGATCTTACACAAAGGGTGGTTGATGATACTCCGGAGGAAATTATTCCGATTACAGAGCACAAACCACCACCACCGCCGCCACCACCACCAAAACAGGTTACTCAAATTAAAATTGTTGAGGATGATGTAGAAGTAGAAGATGAAATTGAGATTGATGTGGAGGCCGATGATGATACTGAAGTTGAAGAGTATATTCCTGTTGAAGAAGAAGAGGAAATTGTTGAAGCTGAAATTTTTACAGTTGTTGAGTCCATGCCGGAATTTCCGGGAGGAGTTGGCGAACTATATAAATACCTTGGAAGCAGTATTAAATACCCACCACTTGCTAAGGAAAGTGGAATCCAGGGACGTGTTTTTGTGAACTTTGTTGTTGAACCAAATGGTAGCATTTCAAATGTTAAAGTACTCCGCGGAATTGGCGGTGGCTGTGACGAAGAAGCCATGAGGGTTGTGAAGGGAATGCCTTCATGGAAACCTGGTAAGCAAAGAGGAAAAGCCGTTAGGGTATCTTACAATCTACCTATCAAGTTTACTTTACAGTAATTCGTTTTACTTTAAAGTAAAAACCTTAAAAATTGAATATATGAAGCCGTCTTGCATTGCAAGGCGGCTTTCCCTTTTTATGGCATAGTTATTGGTTTTTTCAAACTGTTCTAATTAATATTAACGAATGGTTTAAAATTTACTTTTTCAGAAAATCTGAATTAAAAGTGCATAAGCACTTTATTGTTAAATTTTTAAAACCATTTGTTATGAGAGTATTAAAAAATGCCAGAGCAAACCTTGAAAACAAACGAAAGATCTTCTTCCAAATTGGGGCAATAATTGCCCTTTTGTTTGTAATTGTAGCATTCGAATATCGAACTTACGAGAAGGATGTTATTCCTGAAATCTTTAACAGAAATTTTGATGAGATTGAAGAATTTAGTATGTTAACTATTCACAAAGAACCACCACCACCTCCAAAAGTTAAATCTAGACCAATTGTGATTAATGTGGTTGAGAATACTGAAATTGATAGCAGTCTTGAAATTGATTTTTCTACTGAAGAAGATGACCCCATGGAAACATGGACTGGTTTTGATTTACCGGATGAACCGGAAATTGATAGTGATTCAATATTTATTAGTGTTGAACATAAGCCTGAGTTTCCTGGTGGCTTAAGTGGACTTTATAGTTATTTCAAAAACAATGTGAAGTATCCTTTACCAGCTATGGAAAGAGGAATAAGTGGTCGTGTTTTTTTGAACTTTGTTGTTGAACCGGATGGTAGCATCTCAAATGTAATTGTGCTAAGGGGCATTGGAGGAGGCTGCGATGAAGAGGCTGTTAGGGTTATTAGGAATATGCCTTTGTGGGAACCAGGGAGGCAAAGGGGAAGAGCAGTAAGAGTATCTTTTACAGTACCTATCAAGTTTACTCTGAATTAGTGTTTTAGATGGCAAAATTATCTAATGAAAATGCTTGAAAACCACTTGAGCTTTCGATTTTCCAATTATGCTGGCAAGTTCATCGTGGCTTGCCAGTTTTATTTTTTTAACTGATTTGAATTTGCGTAGTAATTTTTGTGCTGTGCTATTCCCAATATTTTCAATATTTGTAAGTTCTGTTTTTATGGTTCCTTTATCGCGCTTTGAGCGGTGATGAGTTATTCCAAAGCGGTGAGCTTCATCGCGTAAATGCTGTATTACTTTTAGTGTTTCGCCAGTTTTATCAAGGTAGAGTGGTACAGAATCATTGGGGTAGTAAATCTCTTCAAGTCTTTTTGCAATGCCAATTACTGCAATCTTTCCAAATAAATCTAAACTTTTCAAACTGCTAACAGCTGAACTTAATTGACCTTTTCCCCCATCAACAACTATTAGATCAGGTAATTGCTTTTCCTCCTTTTGAAGTCTCGAATATCTTCTGAGGATCACCTCCTCCATTGAAGCATAATCGTTGGGGCCTTCAACGGTTTTAATATTATAATGTTTGTATTCTTTTTTATATGGCTTTGCATCAACAAACTGAACCATAGCCGCTACCGGATAGTCACCCTGAAAATTTGAATTATCGAAACACTCAATTACTTTGGGCTCTTTGTTCATGCGCAAATCCACTTTCATTTTAGCAAGTATGCGCTTTTTATGCCTATGGGGGTCAACGAGGTCGCGTTGTTTTTGCAACTCCATTTTAAAATGTTTTGCATTTCTCAGGCTCAGTTCAAGCAGTTGTTTTTTATCGCCACGCTGAGGAACAGTTATATCGAAATCAATTAAGTTGGCATCGAGTGCAAAGGGGAGAATTACTTCCTTGGAATTGCTACTAAATCTTTTCCTGAAATCCATTACTGCAAACAACAGAATATCGTGGGCACTTTCGTCGAGTTTGTTACGTATTTCAATGGTGTGAGCCTGAACAATGGCTCCGCTAACAACCTTCAGATAATTAACGTAAAATCTGTTTCCATCCTCAACCAAAGAAATAACATCCACATTATTTATTTTCGGATTTACAATGGTCGATTTGCTTTTATAATTTTCAAGAGTTTTTATTTGCTCTTTAACCGACTGAGCTTTTTCAAATTCCATTTGCTCAGCAAACTGTTGCATTAACTGCTTTAAATCAGTAATTAAACCATGGATATTTCCTTTAATCAGTTTTCGGGCATGCTCAATAATTTCTTCGTATTCTTCCTCATTCTGTTCACCAACACAAGGAGCCTTGCAGTTGCCAATGTGGTATTCCAAACAGACTTTGTAATTCTTTTTTTCTATTGCTTTAGGGCTGAGGTTTAGGCTGCAAGTACGTATTGGATAAAGATCTTTGATAATTCCAAGCAAAGTTTTCATCATCCTAACCGAGGCATAAGGGCCATAGTATTCCGACTTTTTGTCGGTAATATTCCGAATGGGAAAAATACGTGGAAAATGCTCTTTTTTAATACAGATCCATGGAAAACTTTTATCGTCTTTAAGTTGAATATTGTAGCGGGGCTGATACTTTTTTATGAGGTTATTTTCAAGTAGCAAAGCATCGTATTCTGACTCTGTTACTATGAATTTAATATCGTTGATTTTCTTTACCAGTAGCCTTACTTTACCTTGTTGGTGTGTTTTTGTAAAATAACTGCTAACCCGTTTTCTTAGGTTTTTTGCCTTTCCCACATAAATTATCT
>JAOZNY010000380.1:1762-2002 GCA_029933565.1 Bacteroidales bacterium | reverse complement strand
TCAACCATAGTTATGTCATAAACTGTTACATTACCATCATTGGTCAATGTGATATTGTAATTTATCACCTGACCCATAGCAGTGTATTCTGACAATGGACCGCCATCTATGTCTGCAAAAGTTTTTACTGTTGCTATGCTTGGAGTCTGAGTAATGGTTGTGGTAGCATCATCATCTTCTGGATCTGTTTGATCCGTGTCTACAACTGCTGTATTCACTAAAGGAGTTCCTGCATTGATA
>JAOZNY010000380.1:0-1662 GCA_029933565.1 Bacteroidales bacterium | reverse complement strand
ATTTCCAGTATTATCTACTGTAATGGTGTAGGTCAAGTCACCTGGTGCGGATATTGTCGCTAGATTTACATCTTTCACGATAGTTAACGACGGATCTGCGGTAATCGTCGTGGTCGCATCATCACTATCTTCTGGTGTTTGATCCGTGTCTACAACTGCTGTATTCACTAAAGGAGTTCCTGCATTGATATCTGCTTGCGTTACAGTATAGGTCGCTGTGTATATCCAAGTCTCGGTAGTTTCCAAGATGGAGTTCGTATTCACGTCGCCACCTGTTAAGGATACCGAACCGACGTTTGCAAAAATATCAGTCAGTACTACATTGGTCAAGTCTTGATTTCCAGTATTATCTACTGTAATGGTGTAGGTCAAGTCACCTGGTGCGGATATTTCTGTCAAATCTACTGTCTTTACTATGGTCAGGCTTGGATTAAGTTCCTCTATAGCAACCTGATAATCCTCTACTTCACCATCATCTGCTAAACCCGTATAGGATAAACTTCCTGTTGAATTAATACGAAAACGCGTAAAGGTGTTGCCCAATGTAGCACCCGACGGAACTGAGAAACTTAGTGAGTTAGTTCCGGCTGAAAGAGAGTAGTTATTAAAAATTTGTTCTCCACCATCAGCCCAATCACCATCGGCATTAAAATCCATCCATGCATTTAGTATTCCTGCTGTTGATGCAACAACATCAACTGTTGCCATTGTGTTTGGAATCAATCCTGAAGTGAATGTAACTCCATCTTCGTCGTCATTGCCATCAGTATCATCACCATCGGCTATGGGAGTTGGCTGACCATTAACTTCATAATCCACACTTGCGCCCATAAATAACACATTGTCAATTAAGTGGCGTGCTCCATTATTTGCAAATAGGGTTGGGTAAGGGCTAGGGTTATCACCATAGTCTACGGTTTCCAAACGTGTTACTTTCGCTACAACAACATCATGTTCAGGGGCTATACAATCATTTCCTAAACATTCGCCACCGCTAGCACCACCTGCACATATAAAAAGAGTATCGATGGCTTGAAAACCTCCAACTACACTATAATCAGGTATCATTTTCAATGTAACAACTATACTGCCACCATTAGCTGCAAGTTCAGGAGTCTCATAATAACTTGTATTAACCTGACTGGTAATTTCAGTTGTTCCAACCCAATATTCATAAGTCCAACCTCCATTATCTACCTCATCTACTTTTAAACCCAGTACTTGAGGTTCGCTAAAATCATTCTGCAATTTAATTTGGAAAGTGGCTGTTTCGCCAGGATAAACAGATTGCTCTTTTGTTTGATTCAATCCATCATCATTAAAAATATCATCACCAATATAATTACTTTCGTCGGTATTGCTAATCCACCCATCAGGTTCGTAGCCTGCCATATAGTATGCCTTATAGCCATCGTGTGCTGCCACTAATATGGAACAGTCATCAATATAAGGTTCATTAAATCCAAATTCAGCATCATATAAATAATCTATAAGAACTGGGGTAGTTGGATCTGATACATCAACCCAATAAAGATATCCTTTTTCATTACCATCTGCAGTACAATATAAAGCGTAATCTCCTTTAACGTGTACACCCGCTGCAGGACTACTGGCAGGGCCAGGAGGATTATCTTCACCAGCACCAGGAGTAGGGGGTGACAT
>JAOZNY010000141.1:6479-7878 GCA_029933565.1 Bacteroidales bacterium | reverse complement strand
ATGAAAGTAGAAAAGAACAAAGTTGTAAGCTTAACTTACACACTAAGATACGACAGTGCCGATGGCGAAATTGTGCAAGAAGTAAAAGAAGACAATCCTTTTGTCCATTTATTTGGAGTTGGAAGCCTACTACCTGCATTTGAAGATAACTTAAAAGGACTTGAAGTAGGTGGCAAATTTGCTTTTGATCTTCCTCATAAGGAAGCGTATGGCGAAGTTTCGGAAGCCGATGTTGTTAAATTGAGCAAGGATATTTTTATGAAAGATGGTAAACCCGACAATGAGTTATTACAAATTGGAAGATTAATCCCCATGAGAAATGATGATGGCCATGTAATAGAGGGTAAGATATTATCAATTGAAGACGATGGAGTAGTAATGGATTTTAATCACCCATTGGCAGGAAAAGATTTACATTTTTCAGGAGAAATCCTTGAAGTTCGCGATGCCAACGATGAAGAAATTTCGCATGGACATGTTCATGGAGAAGGTGGGCATCAGCATTAGAAATATTGAGATTTATTAGGGTTACTGAGTTTATTAATTAGTGGGAAAAATCTCATATAAGTCGAAATTTTTGTTCGACCAAATAAGTTCTGAGATATCATTTCGGTTGTTTATAAAACCTTTTATTGCATCTCCTGATTTTCTTTTCTCTACCAAAACATAGTCCACTTTAAACTTAGAAATCATAAGGGCAATTTCTTCATTACTTGCTTCAAAATTTTCGCCAATACATTTACGTTCTGCATAAAGAGCCAAAACTCTGGGTTTTGCAAAAAGAAAAATTGCATCATCCGGAATACTTCCTTTAATATATTCAAATGCTTCAACTGATGATTTGGTTTGTGGACCATCGATTGTCCTATGATCTGTTTTCAGAATAAACAAAAACACATTTAAATACGAAGCTAGCATCAAAACACCAAGAAAAATTGTTTTGGTGTTTTTTCCAACATTAGGTAACAAGCTGATTGTTTCTATACCTTCAACTAAATAAAGAAGCAAAAATGGCATTATGGGAAACAAAAATCTAATTCCTGCACTGCGATATGGGTAAAAAAGGATAATTCCAAAATAGATAATAACAACAAAATCTACCAACCTTAATTTCTTTGTAAAAGCCTTTACCATTCCCAAAATCGTGAAAGTTAAAACAAAAGCTTTTAAAATATTCGGTAGAAAATTCCAATCGCCTGACCAGGGAGAGAAGAAAACTTTAAATTGCTCCACATAGTAAGCAAGGTTTAACAAAAAGGTTTTACCAGGCCTCGCCTCACCCCAAATATCAATATAAGAACCTGATTCGGCTTGTGGAATACTGAAAATTAAATTGTTAAGCAGGAAGAACACTAAAACTGAACCAAATGATACAATTAGTCCATTAATACATTTATTT
>JAOZNY010000141.1:5293-6379 GCA_029933565.1 Bacteroidales bacterium | reverse complement strand
CAAGTAAGCCAAAGTGTAAACATGCTAACACTGTTACCAAAAATAGCATAAATGGGACTAAGTATTAAAGGTAAACCAATGGAATAAGCAGGCGGTCCAATTACAGGATTTTCCGGATTATAAATATAGAGAACTTCTGACTGTGAGATTCCATTTACTAGATTTTGGGCTTGCATTATATACATT
Source organism: Bacteroidales bacterium (assembly GCA_029933565.1). GTDB lineage: Bacteria > Bacteroidota > Bacteroidia > Bacteroidales > F082 > BM524. Next base: position 6,193 of record JAOZNY010000141.1, on the reverse strand, counting down.
GCAAAATCGCCACCCCAGTCATGTGAATTTCTTGCGTTAATAAAAAACAGAGGCAGGAGCACCAATGCCATAAGAATTATAAATGATATCTCCCTGTTTGTATACTTATTAAGTAGCACTATTTTGTTTTTCACAAAAATATGAAATAAATTTAGGTAGAAACATCTACTTCAAGAGTCTCACTAAAATATTGTAACTAAACCTTTGAATATATCAGAACCGTGGCATAAGCCGCCACTCCTTCACCCCTCCCCGTAAAACCCAAACCTTCGGTTGTTGTTGCTTTTACCGAAACAGCAGATTTTTCAATTTTTAAAACAAAACTCAGTTTAGTAATAATTTGAGGGATAAATGATTTCAATTTGGGTTTCTCCAGAACAACTGTTGTGTCAATATTTCCAATTTCATATCCTTTTTCAGTTATCAACTTATTGGTTCTTTCCAAAAGAATTAAACTTGAAATATCTTTGTATTTCACTTCATTATCAGGAAACTGTGTGCCAATATCGCCAAGTGCTGCAGCGCCAAGCAGGGCATCAATTATGGCATGCACCAATACATCGGCATCGGAATGACCAAGAAGGCCTTTGTGAAATGGAATTGTTATTCCTCCAAGAACAAGTTCGCGGTTTTCAACCAATGGGTGAACATCAAACCCAAACCCTGTTCTGAAGTTTTGCATTACTCCTTAGGTTGAGTACTTGCGTTTTTTTCTTTACCAAAATCAAACAGTAAGGAAAACCTTAGCGTGTTTTGTAGTGGATGCTGTTGAGATGTTAAAGGTATTAAATATGAGAAATCAAGTCCGAAAGTATTATACCTCAAACCAACTCCCAAATCAAAATATTTACGGTCTCCTTTTGTTTTATCTTCCCAGAAAAAACCACCCCTAAGGGCAAG
>JAOZNY010000141.1:0-5193 GCA_029933565.1 Bacteroidales bacterium | reverse complement strand
ATTTACGGTCTCCTTTTGTTTTATCTTCCCAGAAAAAACCACCCCTAAGGGCAAGAATATTATTATACCAATATTCCATACCAACAGAATAATTAAACTCCCTAAACTCTTCTTTTATACCGTATGGAGCATCATACCACGACTGAAGCATTCCACGCATTACAGGTACGTCAGGATCCATTCCTTTGTCGATTTCAAATTTGTCGGAGCCAGGTATTGGTATTCTGTTATTGTTGGAGTCAAGAGCATAAATTGGTGGTGTTGGAACCAGCAGTTTATTTATATCAACCTGAAACGATATTTTATTGTAATCATCAATTTCTAAAGTCAATCGAGGTCCAAACCTAAAATTTGTTGGGATAAAATCTTTTTGGATATTTGAACTTGTATAAGATATTTTATTTCCAATATTTGAAATATTAAGTCCCCATGCAAACTCCGCATCCATACTATTAAACCAGTTTACTTTTTTCTGCCAGTAAAGAGCAACATCGGCGGCTATTGACACACCTGCTGTTGTTTCTACTCCTTGTACATTTTGGCCTTGAGTAAGGTTAGAATAAATAAACCTACCGGCAACTGCCAATGAAAGATTTTGATGAAGTTTTCGGGAATATGTTCCGTCAAAGGCAAATTCGTTTGGTTTGTATGTTCCCAGACTATTACCCTGATCATCGGTAAAGGTAATTTCACCAAGTGTAAAATATCGCAATGAAAAAGCAATTGCGTGCAGGTCGCTAAACTTATAAAAACCCGAAACATAGGCAAGGTTAATATCATTAACCAAATTTCTAAGCCAAGGCGTATAGTTTATTGAGAATCCAAATTTATCTTCACTAAAAGCATATTTTGCAGGGTTCCAGTGCATCGAATTAGCGTCAGGTGAAGAGGCTACTCCTCCATCACCCATACCACCGGCACGGGCATCGGGGCCAATCATTATAAAAGGAACTGCAGTGGTAATTACATTAATTCCATCTTCCTGTCCTGACAAGTTGTTATAGGTTTGGGCGTTTAGGTTCAATAACATTCCCACTAAACCACTTATTAAAAGAATTTTAAGTTTCATACGTATTAAAATAAAAACAAATTATGTTGTTTTAAAAAAAAGGTCTGCAAAAGTAACGAATAATGTTTATTATTATTATTTGACTTTTATTAATTACTCAATTTTATCATTTTTTGTTGTTGAATACTTGTATTGCCAAATACATCTGTAATCAGAATATTATACAAATATACACCTCTTGGCAATTTATTTCCATTGTGGTCAGTTCCATTCCATTCAATTATTGATTGACCAGTACTTTGATTTTCTACTTTGGTAAACAAACTCGTAACATATTGACCGTTAATGTTAAATATCCCAATTTCAAAATCCCTTAACTCATTATTACCATTATAATTAAAAGTAAAGGTTGTGTTCTCATTAAAAGGGTTAGGATAATTATAAACAGCTGTTAGAATAGAATTATTTTCTTCGCCTATAAAAAAGTCAATAGTTTGGTTGGAGGAGTTATTCATCAAGTCCCATACTTTTATATTTATGGTATGCCATCCACCTTCCAAAGTCCCTAAATCAACACTTAAACTTCCCTTTTTATATGTGTCAACATCGGAATTAAAATATGTATTTAAAATCATTGAGTTGGAATATTTCTCATCTATTACTGCTACAATGTCTCGTCCCAAACCATTTCCTGTTGCACTTATTCCATTTTCATCAAACAAATCGGCAATTAAAATTAGATTGTTTGATACCTGATCCCCGGTTTCAAAGTTTCTGTTGTTTATAAACAATGAGATTTCAGGACCTATTCCATCGTCTTCAGCATCTTCGTTAAAGCCTCCAACCACTATATTTTGGTAGCCTCCCCATCCATCAACAAAGTTAACGGTATCATAGGCATAAAAACTCATTTTCCCGAATCCATAGTTATAAGAAATATCTTTGGGGACAAGAAAAGTAAAACTAAATTCTCCGTTTGTTATGGTTGATTTCCCCTGATAAAGTATTTTATCCTCAAGTTCAAAACTAGCGGGATAACTACCTCCCGGATTACCAAGTGTTTGGTATTGTGACGGTTTGTCGTAGACTACCGGATAAATATAACCTGAGAAATCTGTGTCAACATTATGATTAACATCCTTTATTATTCCTTCAACTCTCACCTCCATCAGAGCATTTACGGTATCAGGAATTGTACTCACGTTTTTATTGTTAACACTAAGTATTTCAATTTCTTTTTCAGGAAAAGCAAGTTGCAATGCCGGATCACCAAGCAGTGTAAAATTCAAAAAGTTTGTGCTTGATGGATTTTTTGCCATTCTAATAATATCGCCAAGGCGTGGAATTGAACCATCTTCGCGCTCAAGCAAATTATTATAAACCCTCATATTAACAATAATATTAGCATGAGCATAAGCAAGTCGGGTAGTAGTTAACAAAGCAATACCCCCACCCTCTTCATTCAAAAACAGATATTCTCCGGCAGATGTAAACTCAGGATTATCGAACCTGCTAAATTCGCAAGTTGCTGTAATAAACAGTGGAAGATTACTGAAATTAGAAAAAGAATTAATGGTTGGAACATCCAAGATTGCCTCTCCCGACCAGCCTATCAAACCACCATGACCTGTGTAATTTACTATTAAAGCTCCCGTTTCAACCTGATCCATAATTTTCAGATTTACATCCGGATAACGATAACCTCCGGGCACTTCTATTTTTTGATACGAATCGGAATATATTTTATTAATATTGAATCCTGGGTGAAGCGTATCTACAATTGGTACTAACTGCAAATCGGCTTGTCGGAAATGCAAATTATTGTCGCCATCATCGGCAACAAAACAGATGGTTTTAGTCCATTCGTTTATCGTTTTAGCATCCTTATTTAAATAGTTCTCAACTTTATCAACAGCCGATTTTGCTTCTTTTAAGTTTTTTATGGGGAATCTTCCTATTCCAATATCCAAAACCCCATCGCAGTATGCGCCTTCATTATCATCTAAAAGACCAAAATAATCGTCAGTAACATAGGATGTTGTGGAGCGTAATGATTCTTTTGATTCATAAGTAGGGACAAAGTTAGTGTTTTCATGCACCCTGTGCTTGTAGTCAAAAGAGCCATCTCCAAACATCAGCAAATAACCAGGACCGTTTCTAAAAGCCTCCTTTTTGTATAACATTCGCATGAAGTCGCGTATTGCAGAAACATCCTGACTACCCGATGAAAACTCATTGTAAATTGTTTCGGGTGATAGCACAACCGTATTCATTCCATCATGTTCGGCATGAATTTGCGCAAGTCTCTCTGCTTGCTCACGAAACTCAATTGGACAAATAATTATAAAATCTATGCTATTTATTGCATGTAAATTTTGGTTATCAACACTTTTAAAGGATATAGGTTTCATAAAATCACTATTGTCGAAGGCAATAAATTCCCTCAACGAGTCGGTAGCGAGTGTAAACTCTATTGTCTCATCTGTGTTATCAAAATTAATCTCAAGTGGATTGTGGCAATCGGTAACATCCCAAACCTTAATATTCTGCAAATCGCCCCTTATTTCAAAACGGCTTTTATTTCCTGCTGCCGCTGTTGATGGCTGCCTGAATTTCAATTGTCCACCCTCAAAAATCAATTCCCTTTCAAAATTAAAAATATAGTAATTTATCCAAGCTGTTGCCGAAGAAGTAGTCGCTTTAAAAACAGGCTTCACATTTAAAATATCCTCATCACTATTGAAAAAAGTTTCAGAACGTAGTGAACGCCGCGCATAAATACCTTCGGCATTAGGCACTTTACTAATTCTGGTTGAATCAACTACAATTTGATCATTAACAAATACTTCATAAGAGGTATTCTCAAACGAACGAGCAACAATATCAATCTGAAAATAAATAGGTTCCTCGTTAATTAAATTTGGAACAGAGTGAGTAAAAACCATTTGAGGTTTTGCTTGTGTTAATGCCTCTCCAAACCATTCCTTACCTGTAAACATAAGGTTTACAAAATCATTTTCGTGGGCCAGATAATCAACAAAAGTTGTTACAACCTCCGTTGGGCTTACATTTAGGTTTTCTTCAAGAATAATACTTTTCATATTTCCCTGATTGGGAGAAAAGAAATAATAAACTGTATCGGCATAAAGATTCTTGGAGTGATCGAAACGACCTGAAAAGGGATTAAACCTCCACTTCTCCTGACTCTGTGCATAAAATAAAATATAGTCATCTTCATCGAAAATTCCATCTTCCATTCCAACAAAATCAACAGAATTCTCCTGAAGATCATCGGCACGATCTTTTCCATTGTCTTCAGGCAGCATACCTTCGTAATTGCCAAAAACACCAATTTTACTAACATCAATATTCGCTGGGTCAAGTCCCATCGAAACAATAAAATCCCAATCAATTTTATGAATGCCTGTGTTAACAATTCCTAGTTTAAACCATTGCCCCTGAGCCAAAACCGAATTATCGGAATAAGAAGGCTGACTAATTGCAAGTGTTTGCTTTTCTTGCTCAGGCACTAAACTCATCAGAATATCAAACTTCTTTAATAAAATAATATGGCTGGTAGAATTGTCCCATTTCAAAGGTAAAATACTCAATATTGCATCAGTACCATTTTTCTCAATCCAATGTTTAAAATCAACAGTTAAAAGGTCAGCATCAGAAATTAACTCAGAGTCAGCAATACTTAAAGTGTCGCAAACAGCATTAATTATTTCCAATTCGTAGGTGTAAACTTTATCAGGTAAATTAGTTTCGTAGGTAAAAACCGGCAACGAGCCATACTCAAAATCCATTGACGAACCTTCGAAATAAATATAATTAACTCCCAGATTGTTAACTGTTTTCACACTTGCAATTTCCTGCCAGTCAAGTTCAATATTTACAATTTGCTGAGCAAATCCCAAACTACTAAAAAGTACAAATATTATGGTAATAATTTTCTTCATTATTCTATTGACAAATAACGGTTAAATTTCGTTGTCATTACGACTTAGCAGTGTTAAAATAAAGGGTAACCGTAGCCTCCATTTTCATGATCTTTGTAATTTATCAATTCTTAAGGAATATAAGTTTTGAAGTCTCAGACTTCACCATACCACTTTCGCTGGTTGCGGTAAGTTGGTAAACATAAAAACCACGACCAATTTTGCCTCCTGCATCGGTACTGG
>JAOZNY010000140.1:6197-7900 GCA_029933565.1 Bacteroidales bacterium | reverse complement strand
CTCAACTTAGAAGGAATCATGCCATTATTGCTAAGTTTTCTTTTAAAGATCTCGTCAACAAAAATTTCTCTAACACCTTCTTCAATACCTGTTGCCCAATGGCCAACCATTCCGCCGCCGCCGGCTTCTCCGGTTACCAAAACAGCAAATAAAATTTCGCGGCTGCCAATGTCAAAAAAGGTAACGTAAGCCATTGAGTATTCTCGGTCTTTGTTAAAGTTAACAAGGTTAATTACCATTCCTATTCCCTGGCTTTCGTTTAAAACATAAGAGCCAACAATTTTTTCAAGATCGGCAAAAGAGATGCAGTAATTTCCATATTCAACAAAGTTGTTAAAATCGCGTTTGTAGTAATTGCTGAAAACAGGTGTTCCCATAATCATTGAGCGCTTACCCATCCATTTACTTAGGTTGTTGTATCCAACTTCTTTGTTAAACTCGTTGTTCCAGTCGTTAAAATACTGCTGTATCAACTTCATGCTTTGTCCCACTTTCTTAGGATTGCTTAACTTTAAGTAAGTTAGGTCGTAGCCATAAAAAACTAGGTCTTGCCTAAAGAAAACCTCGTTGCCTCGGTTGCCATAAATTTTTGCACCCCTTTTTTTTTGCACTTGGCAGTTTGGAGAACCAATATTTGCATCGTAAACAAACTCACCAGACCTGGAAGTTTGAACCTGTTTTGGCGCCGGTGGAGGAGGAGTTGGTTTAGTCGACTGCGATGCATTAAAAATATCCTTGTCGCCCGAGGCGTATTTAATCATGAATATTTCCGACTTATCTAAATGATAGGTTGGGCCTGTTGGATTTGTATGCTTTTTATAATCAATCTCATAATCTTTGATTTCCAGTACTTTGGCTTCAATTTCATCACCATTTTTAAGGATGATATAATCCTGACTAAAAACCTGCAGGCTAAACATTACAAACAATGCAATTAATAGATGTTTCATATTATAAATATTTGGTTAAGACATTTATGTTGTTTAAAGTTTAGTTGATAATCTTTATTTTGAAAAATATTTCCAAATATTCCCATCTTGAGAGGGGAATAAGGGGTGTGTCATAAAAGACCTAATTATTTTTCAAATATTATAAATCATTTTGATTTAACTTTATACAACTTCATTGTTTCAAAAATAAAACAATTTTGTTTAACAGCAATGATTTAGTTAAATGTTTAACAAAGAAAAATATGTGAAGGAGTTTATGCTCTATTTTTAATCAACTCTTTTTACCGATAAAATTTTCAGTCTTGGTTCGAGGTATTGCTCTTTGGCCGGAAGTGCTTGAATTTTTCTCACCACGTCCATTCCTTCAACAACTTTTCCGAAGGCGGCAAAGCCAACACCATCTCCATTTCGTCTGCCCCCAAAATCAAGTGATGGCTGGTCGCCAACACAAATGAAAAATTCGCTGGTGGCAGTGCCGGGACCGTAGCGGGCCATTGATATTACTCCATCTTTGTGGAGGATGCCTGTTTGTTTGGTTGTTTCGTGTGCAATTGGTTTAAGCATGTCGGGATGGATATCTTCAAACAGACCTCCCTGGATCACTTCTATTTTAATGTCACTATTGGGTTGGTTGTTAGGAGTTACAACTCTATAAAATGTTGCTTCTTTAAGCCTCTCTTCATCAATATATTTTAAAAAGTTGGCAACAGTAATTGGTGCTTGTTTTGGATAAAGTTCGATGGTTATGTTTCC
>JAOZNY010000140.1:0-6097 GCA_029933565.1 Bacteroidales bacterium | reverse complement strand
CCATTCCGAAATATGGCGTAATATTTGGAATAGAAAAATAGATTGTGTATATTTGCACATTAGATTTAAGACAAAAAAGATGAAGAATAGGGCATTATTTAATGATATCCTAAAAAGAAATAGTTCGCGATTTGGAAGGATACTGGTAATAACTGGAGCCAGGCAAACAGGAAAAACCACTCTTGTAAAAAAGATATTTCCTGGTTTTCCATACATTTCCATTGAAGATCCTGTGGCTGTTGAAGAATACAAAAAGTTGACAGCCTCTCAGTGGAATGAACTTTATCCGGAAGCAATACTCGATGAAGTGCAGAAAGAACCGCAATTGGTTGAAAGTATAAAAGCTGTCTACGATCAATTTCCAAAGCCAAGGTATATTTTACTTGGTTCATCACAAATCCTACTGCTAAAAAAAATTCGCGAATCGCTGGCAGGTAGATGTCAGATAATGGAATTATTTCCACTAACTCTACCCGAAATGCTCACTGATGGTTGGGATTCGGAAATAAGGCCTTCATATTTTCAGAAGTTGATTTCCGGTGAACCCCAAACAAACATCCCATTTTTATTGGACAAAGAACATCCTAAAAAGAAAAAGGTTTTCGATGCTTATCTGCGCTTTGGAGGATATCCGGCAATTTCCGAAGAGTCAATATCTGATGAGGAAAAAGATGAATGGCTGAAAAATTATGTTAGGACTTATCTTGAAAGGGACATAAGGGACTTGGCAGAAATGCGTCATCTGGAGCCGTTTACAAAAGTGCAGAAACTATTAGCAATTAACACAGCACAACTTACAAATTATTCAAGATTCTCAGTTGAGGCTGGGGTAACATCAAAAACCGTGCGTAATTTTGTTGAATATCTAAACCTTAGTTATCAAACAGTTTTGTTGCAGGCATGGAGCCGAAATGCAAACAAAAAACTTGTTAAATCGCCAAAGGTTCATTATTTGGATGTTGGTGTTATGCGGACTTTACTGCAAAAAAAAGACAAGTTATCAGGACATGAATTTGAAACTGCTGTTGTGGCTGAGATATACAAACAGGCCAAAAACTCAGGTATAGATTTGTCGTTTTACCATTTGAGGACAACCGATGGCCGTGAAGTGGATTTGTTGATAGAAAAAGAAGATGGTTACATTGCCATTGAAATTAAGATGGCAGAGACTGTGCGTAGTGTTGATGCCAGACATTTGAGGAATCTTGAGGGAATACTCGACAAGCCTCTGCTTCATCGTTTTGTTATCTCCAACGATTTAAATTTAAGAGATTTAGAAGATGGAATTACAGCCATTTCTGCAGTTCAGTTTTTAACATAAACTTACAACACCCTCATCCACACAAAGCCATGTGGCTCAAGTAGTATGCGGTTCGTAGTTTCGTCGAAAGTAAAACCACGGGGCATAATAATTGCCAAATCATCATCAGGTAAAGGGTTTTCAATTGCAATACTTTCAGAAGAGAGATTATTGATTACCAAAAGTTTTTCGTTCTGGTATTTCCTTTGGTATGCCAAAATCCTTTCGTCCTCAATATTTACGAACTCGGTAGTGCCACGACCCATTGCCTTGAGTTCTTTACGCTCATTTAGCATCAGGCTGATTATTTCCTTTACTTTGAAATGAAAACTGTTTTTATCTTTCATTTCCCTTTCGAGTTTTTCCCAGTCAATGCGGCCACGAACAAGAAAACGGGTATCGTCTTTTCCAGTTATTTTAATTTGTTCTTCGTAATATTTTTCGTCGTTCAACTTACCAAATTCATCACCATAGTACACAACAGGAGTACCTGTAAGAGTGAGCATCAGCGAATAAGCAAGGGCAATTTTGTTTTCATCACTTTGCATTAGTTCTGAGAGGCGAGCCGATATGCCTTCACCCATACGGAAATTCCATTTTGGGTTGTGGCAATAACTTTCGTGGATATATTTCCGGTCTTCTTCCGAAACGTAAACCAACTCTAAACTCAACTCATCGTGAACACGTAAAAAATTCAGCCACTGACCAATCTCTGGAATTTCGGGAGTAACAGCCGGACTAAGTGTGTGTTTAATGGGCTGTCCGCTTTCCATTGCAATGGCTTTAAACATCATTGGCATTAGCGGAAAATGGTAGGCAGCATGGCATTCGTCGCCATTGCCCATATATTTTACAACCTCGTTTGGTTTTTGGCAGGCTTCGGCCAGAAGTAGTGATCCAGGTTTTGCATAATCCAAAATAGCCCTAAAAAACTTAACTACTGTGTGGGTTAAAGGTAGGTTTTCGCAGTCTGTTCCTTCTTCTTTCCAAAGGTAAGGAATAGCATCGGCGCGAAAGCCATCAACACCTATGCTTTGCCAGTAAAGCAAATTTTTGCTCATCGCCAGTAAAACATCAGGGTTTTTGTAATTCAGGTCAGGCTGGAAACTAAAGAACCTATGAAAATAATACCATTCGTCATCTGACTTTTCCCAATTACTGTCTTCAATTCCTTTAAAAAGTAAACGGGTATTTCCATAAAGACTAGTGTCTTTACTCCAGATATAAAAATCGCGGTAAGGGTTATCCGGCGATTTTTTTGCTTCCAAAAACCAGGGATGCTGGTCGGAGGAGTGGTTAATTGCAATGTCGAAAATTACTCTTATTCCACGTTTGTGCGCTTCGGCGAGAAAGTTGCCAAAAACTGCTTCTTGTTCTTCTCTTGTTGAGTCATTGCTTAAGCCAAGAAGTTCGGGTCGTACCCTATCGTATTTTTTAATGTCGAAACCGGCATCACGCATGGGCGAATCGAGGATAGGAAGAAGCCACAGAACATTTACTCCAAGTTCTTGTAAATAGTCTAAACGATTAATCAAACCATTAAAATCTTTGTTGAACAAATCAACGTAGAGTGCATAAACAATTGCATCGCGATACCAGTCAGCATCGGCAGCATAATCGCGGCTAACTGAAACAGTGCCCAAAAAATCATTTAATTTCTTCGTCCCGGTTTCAGGATAAAGTTGGTTCCAAAGTTTGTTTAGAGTAGTCTCCATTTCTATTCTTTTACATTGCAAAGATAATTCAAATGAAGAGGGTTTTTAGTTGTTTTACTCAAGAGTAGTAAGTACAAATACTTGATTAGATTTTTTTTTCATCAAACATCTTAATCAAACGATTGCATAAGCACTTCTCGGAAAAAAAGTTCTTGTTTGTTTTAATTACTGCCAAATCAAATGTTTTAACATAGTCTTACAGCTTTAGAATGCTTATTTTTGGGGAATTATAAAACAATGACTAATGAAGATTTTTTGCAAATCAATTTTTATTGTTCTGGCTATTTTACTGCCAATGACCTTATTGTCGCAGAAGGCGGAAGTAAAACGTATCGACCCTCCATTCTGGTGGTCGGGTATGAAAAGCAATAGCCTGCAATTAATGGTTTATGGGAATAATATTTCTGTAACTCAGCCAAAAATCAGTGATACTTCTGTGTTTCTTAAACAAGTTATCTCAGTTGAAAGTCCAAATTACTTATTTCTTGACCTCGATATTTCTTCCGCTAAGGCAGGTGTTTTTAACATTGAATTTTTTAACGGAAAGAAGAAAGTTATTAGCATAGTTTACCAGTTAAAATCAAGGGAGTTAAACCCTGATGAAATGACAGGCTTCGACAATTCAGATGCAATTTATCTTTTAATGCCCGACCGTTTTGCAAATGGAAATCCTGACAATGACGACATGCCTGGGATGCTTGAGAAAGCAAACCGCAGCAATCCTAACGGCAGACATGGTGGTGATATTCAGGGAATTGTAAATAATTTGGATTACATTAAGGATTTGGGTGCTACTTCGATTTGGATCAACCCGCTTTTAGAAAATAATATGCCTGCTTATTCTTATCATGGCTATGCTGTTACTGACCTTTATAAAGTTGATGCACGATTTGGTACTAACGATGATTATAAAAACCTTGTACGAACGGCACACAAAAAAGGACTCAAGATTATTCAGGATATGGTTTTTAATCATTTGGGGACAAATTATTTTTGGAAAGATGATTTGCCATCGCAAGATTTTTACAACCAATGGCCTGAGTTTACTAGGTCTAATTACCGAGGCGGCGCTGTTAACGATCCACATGCTTCTGATTACGATTATCAGAAAATGGTAAAAGGCTGGTTTGATGTAAGTATGGCCGACCTAAACCAGAAAAACCCACTAATGGCAAATTATTTAATTCAGAATTCTATCTGGTGGATTGAATATTTAGGATTGGATGGTATTCGTCAGGATACATATCCGTATCCCGATAAGGATTTTATGGCGGAGTGGATGAGACGAGTTTTGGAAGAATACCCTAATTATAATGTTGTTGGTGAAGTGTGGCTCTCGTTTCCACCGGCAGTGGCCTACTGGCTTGAAAACGACAAAAATGCAGATGGTTACCACTCAAACCTGACTAATGTTTTTGATTTCCCTTTGATGTACGCCATTAGCAAGGCATTTAACGAAAAGGAAGGCTGGTCAAGTGGTAGTGCGCAACTTTATGAAACTCTAAGCCAGGATTATGTTTATAGCGATCCCATGAATTTGGTAGTCTTTGCCGATAATCACGATGGCGACAGACTTTACTCAAAACTTGATGAGGATATTAATAAATACAAACTTGCCATGGCATTTTTGTTTACTACTCGTGGAATACCACAAATTTATTATGGAACAGAAATACTAATGACAGGGCATGAGCATGATGGTCATGGATTTATTAGAGAGGATTTTGCAGGTGGCTGGGATGGCGATGAGAATAATGCTTTTACTAGCGTAGGAAGAACGCCTGAACAAAATGAGGCCTTTAATTTCTTAAGGAGATTGATGAATTGGAGGAAATCCAGCAAGGCTGTTCAAAATGGAAAACTTACACATTATTTGCCGGAAAATGGTATTTACGTTTATTTTCGGCATACTAAAGAGGAAAGTGTAATGGTAATGCTAAATAATACAAATGAAGATAAGGAAGTTGACTTATCACGATTTGCAGAAAATATTGAAGGATTTGAAACTGGCAAAAGTGTTCTTAACAGAATGTATTTTGACAAACTTGATACGATTGTAGTTCCAGCTAAGTCGCCATTGATAATTGAACTTGAAGAATAGGACACGTAAAAATTTGGACACTGATTATTATGATTTTTATGATTGCTTAGTTTTTTAATTATTACTTATCAAATCATAACAAATCAGTTCAATCAGCGTCTAATAAACAAGAGTTATGAAACGAATTATTATTTTTATTCTGTTTGTTTTATTTGCGATAAACATCTCAGCCCAAATTGCATGGTTAGTCCCTGCCGATCCTAAGCCTGATGAAGAAATAACTTTATTTTTTAATCCCGAAGAAGGAAATGCTGCGCTTAAAGATTACGATGGTACAGTTTATTTTCATACAGGAGTGATTACTGAAAAAAGTATTGACGGCGGCGATTGGAAGCACGTAATTGGTAATTGGGGCGAAGCCGACCAAAGAGTTAAAATGCAGGCAGTTGGTAATGGCACTCACAAAGCAACATTGGTAATCAATGATTTTTATGACTTAAGGCTCGAAGAGATTCCACAAATGCTTGCTTTTGTTTTTCGTAGCGAAAAGGGTGGTTTGGTTGCTAAAACAAAAGACAACGAAGATATTTTTCTTCCCGTAAACGGTTACGTTCCTATAATAAAAACTCAATCGCCTTTTTTGTTTGAAAACAGAATATATATTTCTCATTCCAGAGATGGACAGAATCTAAAAGTAGTTACCGATAATGGATTGGTAGAGATTATTCCTTATTCGGACGAGATTATTGAAGTAAGGCATCACAAAACCAGCAATGGTGAAAATGAACCTTCGGAGGCTGTAATTCTTAATCCTGAAATTGTAAATTCAGAAGTTGAAGATTTTGAAGATTATCTGAGTCTTTCAACTAATGGGGTAAAAATAATCATCAATAAAAATCCTTTTTATTTGTCGTTTGAATACAATGAAAAAATAATTTTGGAAGAAGAAAAGGGCTTTTTTGAACGTGAGGAAAACAATGGTTTAAGATTTAAGATTTCTCCCGAAGAGAAACTTTATGGACTGGGAGAAAGGGCAAATGC
>JAOZNY010000379.1 GCA_029933565.1 Bacteroidales bacterium | reverse complement strand
TCACTTCCTCCCATAATCAGCAGGAATTTCTCCCCACTCACGAGTATTCCACTTCAGGATTTTAGTGTCGTATTTATTCTCTTTTAGCCACTTCATTGCACCATGCACAGCAACTAACAATTTTTTATTCTTATCAGTCCATTCAAGTTTGGTATTCACATGGCCTTTCCTTATCCAAGCCATTGCTGTTCGCGAATCGGTATAAATTGGATAGTCAAGTTTGTTTTTCTTAAGCCAGGCAAGTCCAAGTACTATGGCCAAATATTCACCAATATTTACAGTGCCCATTTCGTAAGGCCCCCTAGCAAAAAGGGGTGTTTGTGTGTCTGTAAAAACTCCTTGAAACTCAAGCCTTCCCGGATTTCCTGCGCAAGCAGCATCAACAGAAATGCTTTTTAAAATTGGCTTATCGCTAGTAGTAAGTTCATGAAGTATTTTCTTTCCTTTTAATTCCTTAATTTCTTCATAGGATTTGGAAAATGCTTGCTCCGCCTCCTCTTTGGTTTTAAACGATTTATACTGAGCTCTTTCAAAACCAACAATCTGTTGTTTGCAAATTTCCCAACTCATGTAGATTCCCGGTTTATTCCCCCTCCACACCACATAGTATTTTTGCTTTTTTGCCATGCAACAAAGATATTGATTTGTTTACTACTTTTGTTCTTGCGAATGACAAATAGCAAATTACAACAGAACAGTTTTTCTACACATCTTTTTTGGGACGTGGAAGAGGAGGATTTAATAATTGATGAAAATATTCATTTTATTGTTAAGAGGGTTTTGGAATATGGTCTTATGAATGATTGGAATCTTCTTTTAAAAACCTTTGGAATAGTTGAAATTGTTAAACATGCTAAAGAATTCAGAGAATTAGACAAACGATCTTTGAGTTTTATTTCGAGTTTGTCGGAAACACCAAAGAAAGAATTCAGATGCTTCACTACGAGACAATTGACAAGGGGACACTGGGACTTTTAAAACAACTTCAGGGAATCAACTTTTTTAGTGAGTTACGATTGGTTGGAGGGACTTCTTTAGCCCTTCAGTTAGGACATAGAAGATCTATTGATATTGATTTGTTTGGCACTTTTGATGCAGATGAGTTTGAGGTTTATGAAAAGTTTAATGAACTTGGAAGCGTAATTGTCATTAAAAAATCTAAGAATATTTTTATCAATATTATTAATGAGATTAAGGTGGATGTTGTAAGATACCCCTATCCCTGGATTAATAAACCCATATTTACTGATAAGTTGCTATTGGCTTCAAAGGAAGATATTGCTGCTATGAAGTTGGCAGCCATTACCGGAAGAGGTTCCAAAAAGGATTTTGTCGATATTTATTTTCTTTTACAAGAATTTTCACTTCAACAATTATTTGATTTTTATGATATGAAGTTTCATGATGGGAATAGATTTTTGGTTTTGAAAAGTCTTACATATTTTGAAGATGCAGAAAGAGATCAAATGCCCAAAATGCTGATAGATGTTGATTGGAAAACTGTTAAGACATTTATTAAAACATTGGTCAACAATTTTCAACCAATGAAAACCAATAATGAATAACATTGACAGATGAAACGACTAATCCCATTATTGCTGTTAGCCATACTGTTTAACTCCTGCGGAGGCAAACAAGTGTTCAACGAATATCACCGTTTCGATAATATTACATGGGATAGATTTAACATTCTGATTTTTGATGTAAATGTTGAAAAAAGCCAATTACTTGATTTTGATCTATCATTAAGACATCACACACTCTATCCTTACGATTACCTTGATGTAAATATTACTTTTTATACTCCCTCAGGAGCAACCCTCTCCCGTGATTATCATTTCGATCTCAAAGATAAAAACGGCAACTGGAAAGCAAGTGGAGCAGGCGACCTTTGGGATATCGATCTCAGTATCCGAAAAGAAATGAGTTTTAGTAAAAGTGGGATTTGCAAAGTGCGCATTGAGAATAAAATGACCAAAGTAAAAATCCCCGGCATAGTTGAAGTTGGCCTGATTGC
>JAOZNY010000378.1 GCA_029933565.1 Bacteroidales bacterium | reverse complement strand
GCAGGAAATTACCAACTTGCCTACCCTGTCCATCAAAGTCAAGAAAGATGGCATCAGCCTCATAACTGCATGCTATGCCTTTTTCCCAGGGTTTGTGGATTACACTGAGGTAATCATAGAAACCGTAATCTGTACCAGTACAATATATTTTTCCATCGGTAGCAAGTTGAAGGCCCTGAACTGGTCCACTGCTGATTTTAATCTTACTATCAAAAAATTGGGCAGAATCTTGATAATACTTCATATCAAGTTGAAATAGTTCCATTTCACCAGCCGCACCCTCTGAGAAAATTGACAAATACAAGAACTTAGAATCAGGAGAAAATTCTACTCCCCATGGTTCATGTGTTATTCCTATGGTTTCACCCAAAAAACTTAATGTATATAAAAAGTCAACCTCTCCTGTATTGGAACTGAAAGTGCATAATTCAAATATTGGTACATCTAGCCCTGAATTATCATAGTAAAAGGCTGTTACAAGGCTTTGTTTGTCTGGTGATATTTTCATGTTTCACCCCAACTATTTTGTCAAGGGCATCCCATGCATCGGTTAGCAATACGTTTTTTTCTGATGTTACGGCCCCTAATCCACCATTAAGGTTCATGTCAACAACACTATAATAAAGCCCTTTGGGACCGTCACCGTCATTAGTTGTAAAAACATAATACAAATTATAAGATTTTGGTTTTTGAACAATGAGGCTACCTTGGGAAGCATGCCTATTGCCATGAATATTATCCCCGTTTTGCATCAGCATCATTTGTCTGTTAAATATCTTTATTCCATTTGTCGAAAAGAGGAAATTACCAGAGGTATCACTAACAGTTGCAGAAGAGCATAATGAACTATGTGGACCATTAATTGCAACTGGGTTTCCTGTATTAAAATCTATACCAGCATAATTTCCAAAATGCCATATGTTGGCTTCTTTCTGGGCAATATTATCTTGAATTACTAAAAATGTAAATGCTAATAATAAATATCTTAGTATTATGTTCTGCATAGTGTAAGTATTAAGGTCATGTTTAACATTAAAAATGTTAAACATGACCTTAATTAATTAATCAAGTTCAAGAGGTCCAATTAGAATTAATGCTTGACCAAAATCAAAACAAGATTTATTGGATACTGTTTCATCATCACTACAAACCAACTCCGGAGGAGTAGTTTCGGCACACCAAAAACCCACGTAAGCATAAATGGTATAATTTGGTACGAAAGTAAGGTTCAGTTCATCACAATGGCCTTTTACTGCATCTTCCACATCAAAAGTATAATCGGTGTCATCAATATCAGCAAAAACCGACCACGAAGGCAGGGTGACATTATTGGCTACATCGGTAATCTGAAGATAAACTATAAATTTAGAACCTATTGAAGCATCGCAGTTACAGTTGGAAGAAGTGGCATCCCATTCTACTTTGACATGCCATGCTTGAGCAGAAACCATTGCTGCGCTAAAAAGCACTATTGAAAAGAGAATTATTATTTTTTTCATCGCTATTTTTTTTTGTATTGTTTTTGAAAAATTATTTTTTCATCTTTCCAATAGCTATCTTTGCAAAACCTTGAGCAGCAAAAACTGCTTACGCCACCACGGCCAGAAAGATGAAGATCAGACTCCGTGGTGGCTTTTTTATATAAACCTGTTAGTACCTAAAATGAATATTGGGTTGTCCATGTCTGGTAATTATTCTTGTATGTCTGTTGTGCGTTTTTTTTGTGTTTTGGTTTCAACCCCAAAGATACGGCTTTAAGTAATTTTGTCAAGGGCAGTAATGCCAAGACCAGCACATCCAACTGTTATATTATAACAGGGGGGGTAAAAGCCTAATATATAGATTAATAGACATTATTTAAAACAATTCTAAATTTCCAGTGGCGAGGGGTATGTCCATACTTTTGGTTGTCGAGGCCATAAAGATGGAAAACAACATAGTTTCGGTTGAAGATGCCGTGGTGGAAACAGTTAATGTAAAAGAGGGATTTTGAAGATGAAAGAAAAAAGAGCAATAAACAATG
>JAOZNY010000139.1:2181-7933 GCA_029933565.1 Bacteroidales bacterium | reverse complement strand
TAATCATATTCATCTGATTATTTCTGCCGAAGAAAACCATAAACTTTCTGATATTGTAAGAGATTTTAAAAAATTTACATCAAAACGTATTATTGAAGAAATTTCAACAAACCCAGAAGAAAGTAGAAAAAACTGGATGCTCTGGATTTTCAAAAGTCATGGAGAGGCAAATTCAAATAATAAGAACTATCAGTTTTGGTCGCAAGATTACCATGGTGTAGAACTAGACACAAATAAAATGAAAGAAGTCAGGTTGAGTTATATACATAACAACCCGGTAAAAGCACAGTTAGTCTTTGAGCCTGAACATTATTTTTATAGTAGTGCAGCCGACTATTCTGAGAGTGGGAACAAACTAATAGATATTGTGCTTATTGAATAGTGAAAGTCACAGACTTTCTTTTATTCAAAGGCTGAAGATACAATCTTCAGCCAGTTTATGTTTTATAATTTTGATTTGCCAACCAATAGTTTATTTGTAACAAAACTGATTCGACTTAAATGAAAGTCACAGACTTTCCTCTATTCTAAGGCTGAAGATACAATCTTCAGCCAGTTCCCGTTTATGCATTTTGATTTGTCACCTGCCAGTTTATTTGTCATAAAACTGATTTGACCGAACGAAACTGGGCGAAGTCTGTGACTTCGCCCTTTAAATAAATAAAAGTTTTAAACTTTCTTTCCTATTTTTGCGTTTCAATAATTATAATGTACATCAAACAAATATTATTTTTTCTTTTGGTTATAATTGTTTCGGCAACAAATGCCCAACAAAAATCGCGTATTCATGTTAACAAAGCCGATTTACAAGAATACGATGAGAGCATTGGAAAGGACATAGAAAGGTTAATTGGGAATGTTGTTTTAAGACATGAAGCAACAATATTTTATTGCGATAGCGCACATTTAAATAGTAAAAGCAGAAACTTCAGGGCCTACGGGAATGTCCATATCCATGTAAACGACACTGTTGATATTTATGGTGACCGATTAGTTTATTATGGCTCTGAAAGACTTGCAAACTTATACGATAGCGTTAGGCTGGTAGACAATAAAACTATATTAAAAACACAACATCTTATCTTTAATCGTAGTACTAATATTGCATTTTACGATGTTGGTGGAACTATAGTTAATGAAGAAAATACACTAACAAGTAAACGAGGATATTATCATGCAAACAGCAAAATGCTCTACTTCCGTAAAGATGTTGTTTTAATAAACCCCGACTCTGAAACCTATTCCGACACCTTAATCTATAATACCATTACTAAGACTGCATTTTTTAAGGGACCCACAGTAATTAGAGGAGAGGAGAGTACAATTTATTGTGAAGATGGCTGGTACGACACCGAAAGGGATTTATCGGAACTTACAAAAAGACCCATGATTAGCAATGCTGAACAGACAATTACTGCTGACAGCCTGTTTTATAACAACAACACTTCTTATGGTCGTGCAATTGGCAACGTACAAATTGACGACACATTACACAGTATTATCATAAAAGGCAGAAAAGGTGAAATATGGGATGCTCAAGGGCTTTCGTATGTTACCGACAGTGCAGTAGCAGTTTCCTACGGAGACAATGACTCTCTGTTTATTCATGGCGATACCTTGTGGATGCATTTTGATGAAGAGCGCAAGGCAAAGAAAATGATGGCCTATTATAATGTAAGAATGTATAAAGAAGATATGCAGAGCATTTGCGACTCGATGATTTACACCATGAGTGATTCTACCATAAGGTTTATGAACAATCCGGTTTTATGGTCAGGAAAAAATCAACTTACTGCCGATTCAATTAATGTTGTTTCTTCTGGTGGCGAAATCGACTCTTTGATAATGTTTAATTCGGCATTTATTATTTCACGCGACACTCTGGATACATTCAATCAGATCAAAGGCAAAAACATGGTAGGATACTTTACCAATAACGAACTCAGCCTAATAAATGTTGATGGAAACGCTCAAACTATTTACTGGATTCGTGAGGAGGATGGTTACTTAATAGGTGTTGACTTTTCAGAATCTAGCACTATGGACATCAGACTTAAGAATAATGAACTGCAAACCATTAATTACAAAAGTGCGCCAAACGAAAAGATGTATCCCAGAGAAGAAATAAGCAAGGATCAGGAAAAACTAAAAGATTTTATTTGGTTTGAGAAATTAAGACCAGTGGACAAGTTTGATATTTTTAGGCCATAAAAAGTAAGAAGCGCCTATCCATTAAAACAATGAAAACTTAACATATCTTTTGGGGTTCTCCCTGATATCTTTAAGCAAGAGGTTTAATTCTTCTGCCGAACGGTTAAGCTCCATATAAAGTGTGTCGTTGTGCATTAACATACCAACTGTTCCTTGTCCTTCATTAATTGCTGCGAGAATAATATTCAATTCTTCAATGGCTTTATCAGCACGCCTTAAAGTTCCCGGAATATCCGTTTTGGCAAGCGAATCGCTAACAATTTCAAAGTTTGAAATAATATTGCTGATCTGTTGTCTGTTTTGACTAAGACTATAAGTTAGAGAATCTACATTCTCAAGTATTGAAGAAATATTTGAGCGTTCTTCAACCACCAATGAATCAATATTGGCAGTTGTGTTCTCCAAATTACTAAAAGTATATTTTATATTATTAAAACTTGCTGCTAAGTTATCACGAGCATCCTCATTAAAAACTGTTTGAAAAGCAACCACAAGCGAGTCAATGGAACCAAGCAACTTCTCGGCTTTAATTTTAATTGGCTGAACCTGAGCATTTACCTCAGCCATAAGTGATGCCTCAATAGAAGTATTAAGAGTATCACCATTATTAATTGTTTCTTCAGAATCACCCAATTTCAAATTAATGGCTTTCGAGCCCATAAGGTCGGCACTAACAATCCTTGCTATGGAATTTTTTGGGATTGGAAGTTTATTTTGCAAAGTAAGTTGAACGATAATATCGCCAGACATATTAGGGTTAAAATACATTTTGCTTACCAAACCAACTTTAAAACCATTTATTAACACAGGGTTTGCAACTGCTAATCCACTTACCTGTTTATACTGGGCGATAACCACCGTCTGTTTGTCGAAAATATCTTTTCCTTTGAGAAAATTATAACCCCAAATAAAAATACCCACTGCAAAAATAAAAGTAAACCCTATAAATAATTTTTTATAAATCGACATGAGCATTTTGTTTTTGAAATTGCCTATAAATACTGTATCAAAATGAGTTTAATTCAGACAATTATCTCGTATCAAAAGTAGTTAATAATAATTAGCTCTGGTACATAGAAATGTTATTTTTCGTTAAGAATATTTTTAGCCTGTGCAATTGACACTCTTGAACCTTTATGAAAAGCAACTGTAAATGCATCACTAAAGCCTTTTCCTTTTACAACCTTCTTATACTTTTCGGCATCCTCTACACTAGCATATTCACCAGTTGTATACTTAAACATTCCATTATGTTGGTAAACGAAAATATTTTGAAGCGACTTAAAGCGCTTGTCGTTATTTTGTAACTTACCCGGACTTGTGTAGAATTGCACCCTGAAAACTACACTATTATTAGTTTGCTTTACAGTCTTTTTTACCTCCTTTTTATTTCCTGCTTCTTTAGTTCCACTGTTAACAACAATATTTTCTTCCTTGGAATTATAAATTCCACTCTCCTTTTCATACTCCTGTTTGTATTCTTTTACAGCCCTGTAAATAGCTGATGCCATATATGTCTGCCCTTTCTCCGACCTTAAAAATGCCTCTTCGGTACTATTACTCAAATAGCCAAGTTCAACCAATACCGATGGCATTGCAGTACGCCACAAAACAAGAAAACCTGCCTGATGCACTCCACGATCTTTTCTGCCAACACGATTTTTAAATTGTTTCTGTATTTTCCCAGCCAAATCAAGGCTTTGACCAATGTGTTCACTTTGAAAAAGTGTCAGTCCAATATAGGATTCAGGTGAATTAATGCTAAAACCATCGTAAAGGTCTTCCTGATTCTCCTCTAACATAATCGGAGCATTCTCCATCATGGCAACATCCATATTTGCCTTACTCCTTTTCTCCTCCACACCTAATGTATAGGTTTCTGACCCATAGGGTGATCTTGAATTATTAGCATTACAATGTATCGAAATAAAAAGATCAGCTTTTGCTTCGTTTGCTATTTGTCCCCTACGATGTAATTCTACAAACTTATCTCTGTTTCTGGTATAAATAACTTTCACATCCGGTAGATTCTGTTCAATATACCTACCTGTTTTTAATGCTACAGCAAGAGCAATGTCTTTTTCTTTCGATTTACTTCCTATGGCACCAGGGTCTTTTCCGCCATGGCCGGCATCAATTACTACTATTGAAATTTTTCCTTTAGTCTGTGCAAAAGCAGAAAAATAATTACTGAAGAACACAGCAAATACAATACTAATCAACAACAATCGTTTCAAACTGTATAATCTAAATTTTGGAATTATATTTGCAACGTACTTTACCATAAAATCGAGTTACACAAAAGTAAATAAACCATTTTGCAAAAAAATTATCAGTTAAGTATTTTATTAACATGCATCTGGTTAATAATACATTGTTTTACAAATAACGATGTTAACGCTAATACATTGCAATTAGATAGTGTTAATACCACTAACTACTTTTCTATTCAACCCGATAGCACAATAATTTCTGATACAATTACAACTGATTCCCTAGTTATATTTAATAACGACACAATTTTTAACCTGGTTTCATCTACCGATACAAGTAACAATTTAAAAAAACGAACCACTTTAGATGCCATGGTGGAACGAATTGCAAGAGATTCGATAGTGCAGGATATTAAAAACCGAAAAGTTTATATGTATGGCGATGCAGTTATAAACTATGAGGATATTACTTTAAAAGCAGCCTATATTGAAGTTGATTTCAGCACTAATCAGGTTTATGCAAAAGGTGTAAAAGATTCAACCGGTAAAGTGATTGGTTCACCAGAGTTTACTGAAGCAGGGCAGACTTTTAAAGCTAAAGAAATGTCGTATAATTTCAATACTAAAAAAGGGATTATAAAAAAAGTAATTACAGAAGATGGTATGGGTTTCCTACATGGAGAGAAAGTTAAAAAACTGGACGACAATACAATAAACATTCTTCAAGGTCAATACACAACCTGTAATAACGAAGAACATCCACACTTTGCTTTTAGGTTTAAAAAATCGAAGGTTATTCCCAACGATAAAATAGTAACCGGGCCTGCCTATATGGAAATTGAGGGTATGCCTACTCCCCTAGGATTGCCGTTTGGCTACTTTCCAAATAAAACAGGACAGAAATCAGGAATATTAATTCCCACTTACGGAGAGTCGACAAACCGTGGCTTTTATCTGGAGAATGGTGGTTACTATTGGTTTATTAATGATTTTTTCGATTTCCAGATAACAGGAGATATTTATTCAAGAGGTAGTTATGCAATTAAACCAAAGTTAAGATATAAAAAACGTTATAAATATAGTGGGGCATTTGAGGCAGGTTATGCAATTAACGTAATTGGTCTTAAAGGTGCTGCCGATTATTCAAAATCAACCGACTTTAGGATTAAATGGAATCACCGCCAAGACCCAAAAGCAAGGCCCCGCAGTACATTTACGGCAAGCGTAAATATTGTGAGTTCAAACTTTGTAAAATATAATGTAGTTGATGTAAACGATTATTTGTCAAACGAATTTCAATCGAGTGTGGCATACCAAACCAATTGGGC
>JAOZNY010000139.1:0-2081 GCA_029933565.1 Bacteroidales bacterium | reverse complement strand
TTCCCGGCTTCAGAAATTCAGTTGACTTTAGTTTTTCATCAACACTTACAACCAAAATATATGGAATGCTGAAGTTTAAAAAAGGTCCGGTAAGGGCAATAAGGCATGTTTTTACCCCAAGTTTTGGTGTTTCCTACACTCCCGATTTTGGTTCTGAAACCTGGGGCTATTACAATTCTTATGAAGACTCTGACGGACAAGAGATTATATATTCGGAGTTCGAGGGATCTCTTTATGGCTCTCCGCCAGGACAAGAATCAGGTAGGTTTAACTTTAGTTTTGGGAACAATCTAGAAATAAAAGTGCCATCGAAAAAAGATACCATTACAGGAATGAAAAAGATTGTTCTTATTGACAACCTAACGTTTAATGGAAATTACGACTTCGCAAAAGACTCAATGAACTTGTCGCACCTTGCGATACAAGGAAGGACAAAAATATGGAAAAACATGAATTTGCTGTACAGTTCGCGGTGGGATCCTTATGCACTTGATGATTATGGAAATAGAACTGCAGAATTTGAATGGGATAGGAATAGGAGGCTTTTTCGGCTTGATAACACAAGTTGGAATTTGAGTTTTAGCCTGAGATTTGGCGATAAGGATTTCAAGAAAAAGATTAAAGAAAAGCCCAAGAACATTACGGAAGATGAGATGGACGAAATAAATGCAAATCCTGATAGTTATGTCGACTGGAATATTCCCTGGTCATTGAATTTATCTTATAATTTTACTTATACAAGTAGCATTTCATATTCCAATTGGGTACAACAATATGGTGATGGCGGTGGAGGATCGGCATACCTTTTTAAATCTAGCCGAATAGATGCACTTGAAAAAGAAACAGATAGGTCAGTTGTTCAAACACTAAGTTTTAATGGTCAAATAAATATTACTCCCAAATGGAAATTTACTATGCGCTCCGGCTGGGACTTTACAAATAATGAACTATCGTACACATCAATAAACCTTTACCGTGATTTACATTGCTGGGAAATGCGCTTTAGTTGGATCCCAATTGGTGCCCGCCAAAGTTGGAATTTTTCTATTAATGTAAAAGCATCAATTCTGCAGGATCTTAAACTTAATAAGAAGAAGGACTTTAGGGATATTTAGTGTTTTTAATAATTGTCGATTTCTTCGTTACACTTGTCTTTCGGTTCAGGTAATTATTAATAGAATTTTCAATCTTTAAATTGATTAGAACACTACAGTTTTATGCTTAAGCAAATTTGCACTAAGGCAGGAATGTATTGGCAACACGCAAATCAAATCACCAGGCCGAAACTCTTCAATCTTTTCTTTGGGCATTTTTACGATAGCATGTTCTTGCGACACTGAAGAAACCCATGCACCTGAAATAGGTTCTATCCATGCACCCTTTTCAATTCCCTCAAATTGCGACACATAACCGTAAAGCATAAAATTATTATCGGCTGCAATAAACTCTTTTGAAAGATGAATTGCTCCTCCAAAAAGTATCAGTTCGCCCCTTTCGGGATAAACCGAAACTATTGGGCAGGCAACCGCTACAGCAATTTCATCCATTCGGCACGAACCAATATGATATTGCATTACATCGTAATAAACAAAATTACCCGGCCTCAATTCATCAAAGCCATGCAGATTGTCGGCCATGGAGCAACTAGGAGTATCGCCCCACGAAATCTTAGTCCCCGGATATTTGCTTTTTAAAGTGGTTAACTGCTTCAGCGAATCGTCAACTATTTGTTCAATGACCAACTTGCCTTTTGCACTGTAAGTGTGACCTGCATGAGTTAGAAACCCTTCAAAACTTAAAAATTTACTTTGCTCTATTTCCTCAATAATTTTTTCAATGTCAATACTGTCAAATAACAATCCACTTCTATGATAACCTGTATCTATCTTCAAATAAACGCCTAGTTTTTGAGTAATTTTCTTACTCATTATTTGTGTAGAAAATAAAGAATCAACAAGAACATTAAGTTTTATTTTTTCTGCCAAGCAGTTTATTTCATTTATCTGCAAAAGATTAACAGGGAAAGCAATTGTAATATCCGTCCATCCATTTGAAGCAAAATACTCAGCCATTGAAACAGA
>JAOZNY010000377.1 GCA_029933565.1 Bacteroidales bacterium | reverse complement strand
CCTCTGATAATTGGTGAGCCAATTCCGGGTCCTTTTGAAATAATGTCAACTCCCGGTGTTGAGGCAATCGATTCCATTAAAGTAGGACTTCCTGATTGTTCAATCTGTCGTGAGTTAAGGGTGCTGATTGTTACGGTATTGTTGTGCTGGGTGCTCGTAAAATTTCCCGAAATAACTATTTCTTCACCTGCAATTACAAGGAAATCCATTTCAAAATCAATAATTATTGATTTATCATCAATCTCAATCTTTTGATTAATTGTTTCGTATCCAATGTACGAAACCCTCATAATTTGTTTCCCTTTGGGGATATTCTTAATAAAGTACTTTCCATTTTTATCGCTTACAGAGCCCTTTAATAATTCTGGAAAATAAACATTAACGCCAATTAATGTTTCACCGGTATTATGATCAGTAATTTTTCCGCTAAGAGAATTTTGAGCAGAAATGGAAACTGAAAATAAAACGATAAAAAGTATTGAAAATAATCGCATTACTTTTTTTCTAAATAGTCAAAGGGTGAATATTCATGAAGAAAATATTCACCCCTTGAAATTCAATTAAGCCTCAGGAATATTTTTTAGAATATCCAGAGTCAGTTCCCAGAATTTTATTACAGTCGAAATTTCAATTTTCTCGTCAGGCGAATGTGCCCTTTTTATGGTAGGTCCGTAGGATGTCATGTCCATTTCAGGATATTTGTCTCCAATAAGTCCGCATTCCAGTCCTGCATGAATTGCAAGCACTTCAGGTTTCTGATTGAAGAGCCTCTCGTAGGCTTCGGCAGTTTGTGCATTAATCTGGGAGTTTGGGTTGGGCTTCCAGCCTGGATAACCATCGCTGTGTTCAATTCTGCCACCAGCCAGGTTAAAAACAGATGCAACCATATTACTAATATCATTTTTGGCAGACTCAATTGATGATCTTTGACTTGTTGTAATCAATATATCATCTTCCTGAAATTTAACTGAAGCCAGATTAGTTGAGGTTTCTACAAAGTCGTCAATATCCTGCGACATTGCAATTACTCCATGCGGACAGGCATAAACTGCGTTTAGGAGTTCCTGAGTAGATTCTGTATCGGCAACAAATTCAGGTGTTTCTGCGTCTTCAATACTAATTTTTAAATCAGGCTCACTAATGTGGAATTCTCCACGGACATCTTTCTCGAAAGCATAAAGCCTGCTTTTTAACTCTTCAACTTTGCTTGGAGGGAGCATTATAATTGTAAAGGCTTCACGAGCAATTGCGTTTCTTAGATTACCACCGTCAAAACTATTTAACTGAATGCCTAATTCTTGTAAGTTTTCCCAAAGAAACCTGTTAAGGATTTTATTGGCATTGCCACGGTTCTGGTTAATCTCATCGCCACTATGCCCGCCTTTTAGGCCAGATACCATTATTTTAAATGATTCAAATCCCTCAGGAATTTCTACTTTGTCGTAGGGAAGCCAAGCCAAAGTGTCTTGTCCACCTGCACAACCAATAAAAATCTGACCATCGTCTTCGCTGTCGAGGTTAAGAAGAATATTGCTTTTTAAAAAGCCTGGTTTAAGTCCGAATGCACCTGTTAAACCTGTTTCTTCGTCAACAGTAAAAAGGCATTCAATGGGGCCGTGCTCAATTTCATTTGAAGCAAGTATTGCCAGTTGGGCAGCCATGCCTATTCCATCGTCGGCACCAAGTGTAGTGCCGTTTGCAGTTACCCAACCATCTTCAATCAAGGCTTCAATGGGGTCGTTTTCGAAATCGTGTACCTTATCGCTGTTCTTTTCGCAAACCATGTCGATATGGCTTTGCAGCACAACCGACTTTCGGTTTTCCATACCATTTGTTGCAGCTTTTCTAATAAGTACATTACCTACCTCATCTTGTACGGTCTCAAGATTCTGCTGTTTACCGAAGTTTAAAAGGTATTCAATAATCTTTTCCTCTTTTTTTGATGGGCGTGGAACCTGAAGGATTTCACTAAAATAGCTCCAGATAATTGCCGGTTCAAGTTTTAATATTTCTTCGTTCATGACATA
>JAOZNY010000138.1 GCA_029933565.1 Bacteroidales bacterium | reverse complement strand
TATCTTCGCCGCCCGAAACTAATTTTTAATCAATTAATTATTTGAAAGCATGTTAAAGAAAATGATGATTTTAATGGCCGTTGTATTTTTTGGTGCAAATGTATTTGCCCAATCAATGGACGAAGCCGGAGAAAAGTATAATGAAGGAAATGAAAAGTATTCTGTAAAGGATTATGCAGGAGCAATAATTTCTTTTGAAGAAGCGCTAAATATTTGTAATACAGTTGGAGCCGATGCTGATGGCCTTAAAGGAAATATTCAAAAACAATTGAATAATTCATATTATAAAAATGGTCTTTCGCTCTACAAAAAGAGAAAATATGATGATGCTATAGCAAATATGCAAAAGAGCCTTGCCCTTTCTGAAGAACTTGGTGATGAAAGCAAAAAAGCTAAAAACATAAATTATATTGCTAAAATCCATTCAACCAAAGGTCTTACTTTAATAAAGGAGAAAAAACTAGATGAAGCTTTGGCTGAATATGATGCTGCCCAAAAAGTAAAACCAGGTTGTGTTAATGCCTCTTATGGAAAAGCCCTTGTTTACAAAGAAAAAGGCGACATGGACTTAATGATGCAAAATGCCGATGAGGCAATTAAAAATGGTGCCGGAAATGAAAAGGCCGCAAAATATGTTGGTAAAACAAAATCACTTGCAGCAAAAACACTGTTAAATGAAGGAACTACTGAGTTAAGCAAAGAGCATGGTGCCAAAGCAGCAGAATATCTTGAGGCTTCAATGAAATATCAAGCAGGCTCAGCCGATACTTACTATTATTTGGCCATAGCTTACAATAAAACTAAAGCATACTCAAAAGCAATTGAGGCTGCAAACAAGGCTATTGAATTAAAAGAAGGTGATAAATCAGATATTTATTTTGAAATTGGCCAGGCACACGAAGGAAATGGAAATACTGCTGGCGCTTGCGATGCTTATAAAAAAGTAACCGGAGGAAATAATATTGAAACTGCAAAATATCAAATTACTACTGTTTTGAAGTGTAGTTAATTGCAAAATATTTAATACACTAACCCGGTCAGCAGAGTGTTGATCGGGTTTTTTTATTAAAACAAACCCCCGAATGCTATTTTAATTTCTACAATACTACCTGGTCCATGGGAGTACCAGTACCCATAATTGCTAACGGATGCATGTTTTTCATCATGCTCCCAGAAACTTTTTTCCTGATGGTAAATTGGAAAATATTGCAATCCAAGATAAAAGTTTAAAAAACCACGTTTCAATTTTGCCAACTTAGTAAAAAAGCCTCCACCTATACCAATACCCATATTTAAAAACTCATCGGGGGGAGAAACACCATCGAATGCACTTCCTGAATAAAGATCACCAAAATTAAAATATCCACCTGAAATTCTAGCCTCGCCATATAGGCCTTTTTTTAACTTTCTGTCTGTAAAACGCCTGTAGGCAAGCGAAACCTTATAACCATCAAAACTCATCTTTTGAACCCCTATCAGTTCTATACCAAATCCCAAGTAATATGTTGCATACAATCCTAACGACTGATTGTTACCAAAATATCTCTGATATCTTAATGCAATACCGCCATTTACAATTTCATTTACGGCTACAGATAAGGAGTTTCTGTAATTACTCCAGACAGTATCTTCAAGAGTCATCTTCCTTTTTCTCAATTCAACAAAACCAAGATTTAAATATTCATCGCTTCCATCCTTTAGTTTAATTGATGTTGCAAAATAATCCATGTGGGTGAAAATAAGAGAATCAGTTTCATCGGGTACGGCAACCCAAAACCTTCCACTATTACCCGACTCGCCGATAACAAGACCATTGGGTAATGAAATAGAAACCCCTGTTAAGTCAATAGTAGCAAATGGGTCGCTTGCCCTTCCTGTAATTAATTTATTCTCATCAAAGGCCTCATAAAACAACGAATCAATTTTCATTGACAAAGGCTTTACAAAAAACTTAATAGGCTTAGGCTTAATTAATCCTTTTTTAACCTTAATTATTTGTGAGTAATAAGCCGGATGTGCGATCACAATTGTATCGTAATAATCGTTTGGCAATCTAATCCTGAACTTTCCTTTTTTGTCGGTAATTTCAAAAGACTCTGAAATACTCGGTCCTACTTTTGCCCCTTCCACTCTCTCCATATTTATTTCGTTGAGCACAATACCCCGAAGTGTTTTTACTTGCGAACGTGCAGAAAACACACTTAATAGAATGAAAACAAATATGAAATACCTTTTCACATTTAGGTTTTTAAATAATTTCATACAAATTTAATAAAATTCTTAGGGTTCGATAAAGTATTTTCCTTGGTTGTTGACCGAAACATTTGGAAGTTGTTTGTTTTCCTCAAAATATTCATAAACCGGCAAAAGACTCTCCCAAAACTCAATCAGTTCAATATTATCTGAATAACTATTTTTGAGTTCTTTAAATTTATGATGATGCATTTGCAAAGGGAAAATATGTACCGGAATTTTTTTCTGTCCATTATTTCTGGCCTCAACGGCATAAACGTAAAGTTCCTTTATTTTATCGTCGGTAATTGGAATACAACCAATAGTAACACAGTTTCCATGAATAAAAATATCACCACCGGGTGAGTCTTTATCAGCAAAAAACAAATCTGATTTGTTTGGATAGTTTAAACCAAGTGAAAGAAAAAAGTTGCTTACAGGATTAAAACGATTGATGTAATAAATACCCTCTGGAATCTGCT
Source organism: Bacteroidales bacterium (assembly GCA_029933565.1). GTDB lineage: Bacteria > Bacteroidota > Bacteroidia > Bacteroidales > F082 > BM524. The sequence goes on along the minus strand of JAOZNY010000138.1, from coordinate 5,232 downwards.
TGTCTCCCTGTTTTCGCTTTGGCCCCAACTTGCCAGAGAAATTACAAAAACGATATTTCTTAATTAAAACAAATTTTTCATCTTCAATATTTTTGCCCCAAAGTTCAAGTCTTCTTTCCTTCTTAAAAGCCCGTATAAATATTTGAATTTTATTAATGTCAATCCCAAGTTTCGATGTATGCTGTTCTATTTCCTGATATTTTTCGGCATAAGCCAACTTAACCCTTGTATGTTTTGTTTGACTGACCTTAAAACTATTTTGACCAAACATTTGCAGACTACTTAATAACACAACAATAACTAAAAATCTCATAGAAACAAAACGCATCCAAATGCTATTTGTTATCACATGCAACAAACTATATATTTGCCACATGAAAAAAATATCACTCTTTCTATTTCTAGGAATTATCTTTTCCTCCGTTTTATTATCTCAAAATTTCCACAAACAGTGGAACAACCAAATATCATCATTTGCAATTGACCCTCCGGATTTATACAACGATTATTTTGCCGGGGCAGGTACTTGCCTGATGTGCCATAACTCACAAGTTGATGAACAGGGAAATTCAATAGCCATATTAAACGACTGGCGCTCAACCATGATGGCAAACGCTGCCCGCGATCCATTTTGGCAGGCAAAGGTTTCGCACGAAACTCTGGTAAACCCACAGTTAAAAGATGAAATAGAAACAGTTTGTATTAGATGCCACGCTCCCATGGGTAGTCTGGAAGTTTTCTATAATGGTGAAGAACATTATTCATTGGATCAAATGAATGCCGACCCTCTTGCAATGGATGGGGTGTCATGCTCTGTTTGTCATCAAATTACTCCTGAGTCGATGGGGAATTCTTCGGGGAATTTTCTTACAAGCCAAAACAAAACTATCTATGGGCCCTATCCAAACCCTTTTGGAGGTCCTATGGTAAACCACACAGGTTACAATCCTGTTTACAGCGAACATATTAAAGACAGCCGCCTCTGTGCTTCCTGCCACACATTAATTACAAATCCTCTTGATTTGGATGGAGTTCCTACCGGAGGTGAATTTGTGGAGCAATCACCGTATCAGGAATGGGAAAACTCTATTTATCACGAACAGGGTACTTCTTGCTATTCGTGCCATGTGCCCGAAATAGAAGATGTTGTTAAAATAAGTTCAATGCCCCCTAACCTTACAGGAAAAACTCCTTTTGGAAAACACCATTTTGCCGGGGCAAATGTTTTCATGCTCAAATTACTCAAAAACAATATTGATGATTTAGGTATTACTGCTGATGCAATTCACTTCGACAGTAGCATTAGCAGAACCTACGAAAACCTTCAGCTTAATACTCTGGGTTTAAGTATTGTAGAAAATGATCGCAGCCTCGATACTTTATTTCTTGCTGTAGAACTCGGAAATCTGGCCGGACATAAACTCCCAACTGCCTATCCAAGCCGTAGGGTTTTTATTGAACTTTTTGCAATTAACAATGTTGGTGATACAATTTTTCATTCCGGTAAAACCGATGGTGATTTCAATCTGATTAATGAAGATATACCTTACGAAACTCACCATAACATCATAAATAATTCTGAACAAGTACAAATTTATGAATTGGTAATGGGCGATGTTAACGGCGATTACACAACAGTATTGGAAAGGTCGGTAATTCAATTAAAAGATAATCGTATTCCTCCCGTTGGATTTACTACTACACATTTTAGCTACGATACAACTGAAATTGTTGGCAATGCGCTTGCCGATGTTGATTTTAATAAAACAAATGGTGTTGAAGGAAGCGGGATGGATAAGGTTCATTTTAATATTCCTACAGAAGAAAACACTGGCAATATTACTATTTACGCAAATGTATTTTATCAAACCGTTACCAATAAATGGCTTGAAGATATGTTTTCGTATTCCTCAGACAAAATCGACGCTTTTAGAGAAATGTACAACGAGGCTGATAAAAGCCCGGTACTATTGAAAAGCAATACTTTAACAAGTATTTATGCGGGCCTTCCAAATGAAAATAAAAACATCGTTAGTATTTATCCAAATCCATCAAAAGGTAATATTACAGTTACTGACGTTTCAAATATGAGTTTGGTTCAAGTGTTTTCGGTGGATGGAAAAATAATCAGAAACTTAAATATTGACAACCCAAATACTAAATCTGTAAATATTTTTGTGTCGAATAAAAAGGGGCTTTATTATGTAGTTCTCCATAGTAATAATCAAAAACTTGTCAAAAAAATAATAATTCATTAGAAACCAAAACATACATTTCTACAATTATAATTTTGTTTAGGTTTGCATTCAAAATTTAACAGATGAAAAATATAACGATAATAGTACTTACGGTAATAATTACAGTATTTGGGTTTTCTTGTCAGGAAGAAAAGGCAAACAATAATTTCAAGATTAATGCAACAGTTGTTGGATTGGGTGATAATACCGCTTACTTGGAGCAAAGAAAAGATGGCGCATGGGTTAAAGTTGATTCGATAAATATGGTGGCCGACAAAGGTGTTTTCGAAGGAAATATTGACTTGCCTGAATTCTTCTACATTACCGTTAATGGAGTTAGGGGATACATACCTGTATTTGTTGAACAAGGTGAAATAACTGTAAAAACAAATGTAAACAACCTCCGCGACATAGTTGTTGAAGGATCTGCTACACACACAGAACATGATAATTTCATGAAATCGCTGGCCACTTTTGACCAAAAAGCAACCCAACTGGGGCAGCAATACCAACAGGCAAGAACCGAAGGCGATGAAGATGCTATGCAACAAATAGAGGATGAGTACATGGGCATTGAAGAGCAGAAAAGCCAAAGTATGTTGGATTATGCAATTAACAATAGCGAAAGTGTTGCTTCGGCATTTATTATAATGAGTAATTCGTATATGTTTGAACTCGATCAACTTGACGAGGTTGCATCTTCTTATTCAGATAATATTAGTGAATCGAAATATGTGAAAAATATTAAAGATAGGGTTGCTACCTTGAAGCGCTCTGCTGTTGGGCAGAAATATATCGACTTTACACTTGACGATCCTGAAGGTAATCCAATTGCCCTTTCATCAGATGTTGATGGAAAATATGTTTTGGTTGATTTCTGGGCCTCCTGGTGCTCTCCTTGCCGCGCAGAAAACCCAAATGTTGTTGAAGCGTACAATAAATATCACGATAAAGGTTTCGATGTATTTGGTGTTTCATTCGATAAGGACCACGCTAAATGGGTTGAGGCAATTGAGAAAGACGGGCTTACATGGACTCATGTTTCTGATCTTAAATATTGGGCATCGGCAGCCGGTAAACTTTATGGAATTCAATCAATACCTCAAAACATCCTTTTAAACCCAGAGGGAATTATTATTGAGAAAAATTTACGCGGACAAGCTTTACAAGATAAACTTGCTGAAATTTTTGCTGAGTAAATATATTGGTAAATAAATTTTACTGAAACATCTGCTTGAAATAATTTATCAGGTAACAGACTTCTGTATAAACTGAAGTTTTTCTGTGCGCCGCCTTTCCCAATGAAATAACATTGGCGTCACCCTTATTTTTACAATTTATAAAAATTCATCTCTCCAAAATTCTGGATTTATTGGCCGTTTTTACCAAAAAAATAAAATAATGTCTGAGATTGACCTTTGTTTTTCGAAACTATTATATGATAGTTATCATATTTATAACGAATATTAGCAAAGCGTATTTCTTCAATATTTTGTTTTATTGTCTGTTTTTTAGTTCTTTATGATGTTTTGGCGGTTATTTAGAAATAATATATATTATGATATAGCACATGTTTTACCAAATTTCCGTGATTTTAAGTAATATTTTTACGCTTGAAATTAATTGGCAATTTTTATGAAACACTTTCTAAGAAAGACCTTCTTTGTTGTATTGGCATTACTTACTTTTTCAACAGCTAAAGCTGATGAGGGTCAGGATTTATTTTCAACCTTATGTGCTCCCTGTCATACCATAGGTAAAGGCAGGTTGGTGGGGCCGGATTTGAAAAACATAACTGAAAAAAGAACCGAAGACTGGCTTGTTCCATACATTCAGTCTTCACAAACTGTAATTAAAAGTGGTGATGCTGATGCCGTAGCCATATTTAATGAATACAATAGTTTGTTAATGCCAGATCAACCACTTGATGTTAGTCAAACAAAGGCTGTAATAAGTTACATCAGAGCAACAAGTTCAGGTAGTGCTGTAGATTTAGTTCAGGAAGAAACAACTGACTTGTTAGATAATACAAATGAAGATAATGTGTCAGAAGGCCTACTTCTTTTCAGTGGTAAAAAAAGACTTACCAACGGAGGACCATCATGCATATCATGCCACACAGTTAAAGATGACAGAATATTTAGTAGTGGCACTTTAGCGAAAGAGTTAAGCGAAACTTATGAAATAATGGGAAGTGCAGGAGTTGCAGCTATTTTGAAAAACCCACCCTTTCCTGTAATGGGAGTAACATACAAAAACACATCACTTACTGAGGAAGAAATCCTGAACCTAACTGCCTATTTACGATCAGTTAGTGAAAACCGTATTTATCAGCACCCCGTCGATTTTGGTTTCACATTCGCAGTAATTGGAATATTGGTTTTCATATCACTTATGATAAGCATTATCGTACTCTATTTTAAGCGTAAAAAACTAAGTGTTAACCACGAAATTCATAGCAGACAATCTGCAGTAATAAATTAGAAAAAAACAATTTTTATATGAGTTGGATTAAAGATCTCATCTCTCCCAAAACCAGAAAATGGGAAGAACTATATCGAAACAGATGGCAGCACGACAAAGTAGTACGCAGTACTCACGGTGTAAACTGCACAGGTGGATGTAGTTGGAATATTCATGTTAAGGATGGTATTGTGGTATGGGAAACTCAGGCTATGGATTATCCTTTGCTTGAGAAATCATTACCTCCTTACGAACCACGTGGTTGCCAAAGGGGCATCTCTTTTTCATGGTATTTGTACAGTCCAATTAGGGTAAAATATCCTATGATTCGTGGAGCTTTAGTAGATATATATAATGAGGAGAAAGCCAAAACCGGTGATTCCTTAAAAGCATGGGAAAACATACAGAATAATCCCGAAACTCGTAGAAGATATCAGAAAGCAAGAGGAAAAGGGGGATTTAGAAGAGCAACCTGGGATGAAGCCAAAGAGATTATTGCAGCAGCAAATATCGCAACAGTTAAAAAATATGG
>JAOZNY010000137.1:4842-8011 GCA_029933565.1 Bacteroidales bacterium | reverse complement strand
ACCAAATTACTACTTCTTATTAAATTTTTATCTTCGCAGTTCAAAAATTCACAACAAATGAAAAAATTACTATTTACAATTATTGCATTGGCATTCATCGCAGTTTCCTGCGAAAACACTGCTACAAAATCTAACGACGAAAACAAAACAGAAATAGTTGTCGTTGACGAAATTATTACTGTTTCTATGGCCGATTACGACTCATTGGTTGAAACCCTTGCCGGGAAGAAAATTTCCATCTCAGGAACTGTTGACCATGTTTGTAAACACGGCGGACAGAAACTTTTTATTGTTGACGAGAACTCTGATGCAAGGATAAAAATTACTCCTAACGAAGAAATTGCCGCATTCAACACCGACCTTGTTGGCGAAACTGTAAAAATTACAGGTATTATTGAAGAAATGCGCGTTGACGAAGATTACCTGAAAGAATGGGAAGAAGAAGTAAAAAGTGGAGCAGAAGAAAAAGAAGGTAAAGGTCATGGCAATGGCGATGGAAACCACGAAAGTGGCGAAGAAGAAGACCATAGTGAAGAGCATGAAGATCTTGACATAGAAGCAGAACTTGAGCAGATTGCAAGAATGCGCCAAAGGGTTGAAGATTCAGAAAAAGGATATCTTTCATTTTATTCAATACTTGCCGTTGAATACGAAGTTTACAAAATAGACTAAGGATTTTATGACATTTAAATGGAGAAAATGGAATAGGGTAGTCCATCGCGATTTTGGATACCTATTCCTTGGTATGACTTTGGTTTATGCTCTTTCGGGCATTGCCCTTAATCACATGAACGATTGGAACTCAAATTATGTAATTACTTCCGACGACTTTGTTACTGCCCCTATTTCGGCAAAACCAAATAAGGCCGAAGTAAAACAACTGCTTGAAAATATCAACGATGATCTGGTTTATAAAAATCATTATTTCCCAAACGATGATTATTTAAAAATTTTTGTTAAAGATGGTATTGTCTGGCTTGAAATGAGCAGTGGTGAAGGCACCATTGAACTTAATAAAAGAAGGCTGCTATTTGGGGAGGTTAACTATTTGCATTATAATCCCATAAAATACTGGACATACTTTTCTGATATCTTTTCAGGAGCACTAATTTTATTGGCTCTTACAGGTATTTTAATACCCCGAGGTAAACAGGGAATAACCGGCCGTGGAGCATGGATGAGTATTTTGGGAATTGCAATACCCTTGATTTATTTGATAATTTATTTTTACTAAGATGACCGAATACATTGTAATTTTTGTTTTTCTTTCGTGGTATATTTTGGCATTGGTTGTTTCGGAAACCGTTGGGAAAAAGAGGAAAATTGGCGTTGAATGGTCATTTTTCCTGAGCGTTATTCTTACACCTGTTTTAGGTTATTTTATTAGCAGGTTCAGTTCTGAAAAACAAATTTCTGATTAATGAAAGAATTTATAAAATCGTCGATTAGAAAAATTTTAAATTTTTCTAATCTTGACCTAACTAAAAACCTTAAATACGATCGCTTAACCGGATTGATATTTAAGAGAGTTATTAATCCTACTTCTAATTGTATTGACGTTGGTTGTCATAAGGGAGAGATGCTTGACCTAATGATAAAGTACGCTCCCAAAGGAGAGCATATGGGTTTTGAACCAATTCCTTCCTTTTATAAAAATCTGGAAGAAAAATATAAGGGGAGAGCTAAAATTTATCCTTATGCTCTAAGCGATAAAAAAGGAGAAACCACATTTCAGTACGTAAAAAATGCCCCTGCCTATAGTGGGATAAAAAAGCGTAAGTATGACGTAGAAAATCCTGAGATAGAAAAAATTAAGGTACAACTCGAAACACTTGACAATTTGGTAGAACCTACTTATAAAATTGATTTAATTAAAATTGATGTTGAAGGAGCTGAATTTGGGGTACTAAAAGGAGCAGTTGAAACAATAAAGCGCGACAAACCAATAATTATTTTTGAGTTTGGGCTTGGGGCAAGTGATTATTATGGAACCACTCCTGAAGATATTTATTCTTTAATTTCGAGCGAATGCGGATTAAGTATTTATAAACTCGATGATTGGATTAAAGGAAAACCAGCCATGAACCTTCAACAACTTGATAGTGCATACCATAAAGAAGGTGAATACTATTTTGTAGCCAGTAAATAAAAAAATGCAACCCCATTTGGGATTGCATCAAATTCTTTTCTTTGCGTCCCGATAACTATCGGGATTGCGCCTTTGCGAGAAATAAACTTTGCGAGATATTTTTACAAAGCAGCCAAAACACTTTCGTAATTAGGCTCGTCAACAATTTCAGGAACCTGCTGAGTATAAGTTACTATACCTTCTTCGTCAACAATTACCACGGCTCTCGACTCAAGTCCTGCCAATGGGCCATCAGCAATTTCAACTCCATAGGCTTTTCCGAATTCGCCTGTGCGGAAATCCGAAAAATTAATAACCTCTTCTAATCCCTCTGCTCCACAAAAACGTGCTTGTGCAAACGGAAGATCCTTTGAAATACAAAGAACAACTGTGTTTTCAAGATTTGATGCTTCCTGATTAAACCTGCGTACAGCAGCAGCACAAGTGCCGGTATCAAGACTTGGGAAAATGTTAAGTACTACTTTTTTACCTTTGTAATCCGATAAACTTCCCATTGAAAGATCGTTTTTTACTAAAGTAAAATCTGGTGCTTTTGTTCCTTTTTCTGGTAGATTTCCAATAGTGTTTATTGGGTTACCTTTTAGTGTTATTTGTGCCATTATTCTATTTTTTTAATTCATTAAAATTTGATTTGGCAAAAATAGTCTAATTTAGATTAACTCTTAATAAGGAATGTTAAAAAATGAAAAATTCTGAGGCTATTCCATCGGCAAATAATTTGCCTTTATTGGTTAATGTGTAAATGTTACCTGATTTAATGATTTGATTTTTAAAAATAAATTTCTCTGCAGTTTTTTTAAATCTGTTCACAAAACTTCTATCAAATATACTTTCAATGTGTGTTGTATCGCATCCCCAGGCTGTTCTTAATGAAGTCATAACATATTCGTTAAACTGTTCATTTTGTGTTAGTTGTTCCTTATTTAGAATAATATTTTCAATGGATTTTGATTCAACGTATTGTTTCATATTTGCCACATTCCATTGTCGTGAAGTTCCATCAAAACTATGAGCCGAAGG
>JAOZNY010000137.1:0-4742 GCA_029933565.1 Bacteroidales bacterium | reverse complement strand
TCCACTTTTTTTCTGTAAGTCCGGGAATTCCGTAAATCAGATCAACAGTTAAATTATCAAAGCCGGTTTTAATTGAATTTTCGATTGCCTCAATTGCATTTTTCGAACTGTGAACCCGGTTTAAATACTTGAGGTCGTCGTCGAAGAAACTTTGAATACCAATGCTTAATCTGTTAATTTCGGTTGTTTTGAGTTGTTTTAGTTTGTCGGGGCTAAGATCGTCGGGGTTGGCCTCCAGAGTAATTTCCACTTCCTCATCTACCTTAAAGTTTGTTTTAAGATGGTCAATAATTTTGTTCAGTTCTTTGGTACTAAGTAATGAAGGTGTTCCACCACCAAAGTAAATAGTGTTTATTGTTTCATTATTAAGATATTCTTTTCTTAAATCGACTTCCCGCAAAAGAGCATCCACAAAAACATCGCGATATTTTGTTGAGGCAAATGAATAGAAATTGCAATAATGGCACTTTTGTTTACAAAAGGGAATATGTATATAAATTCCGGCCAATATTAGAAGTATTTATCAACATTTGAATCAAAATCTGATTTTTGGTTTTTTTGATCCTTTTGACCAGAAAATCTACTGATCATATTATTTTTTGTTTCGCCACCACAAAGGTAGTTTACATTAAAATAAACCTCATCAACGGTTGTTAAAACACTGTCGTTTTCATCAGTAATCATCAAATGAAAATCTTTATACTCTTCTTCCGTTTTTATTGAATATCTGCTTAAAATTTGATGTATAATTTTATTCTTTTCTGCTTCCGGTAACAATCCTGACGACGAAACTCTGTTACTGGCAAAAAAGAACTCCCCATCCATAAAATGAAACTGAAGTAAAAAGCGATAAAACCCTACATCTTCTTTATAAAATAAAACTTTATGACCTTTTAAACTTTCTGAATTCTCGAAAATATAAATTGGTTGTTTTAGTGATGTTATTAATTTTTTTTCGGTTAAGCCGATAAGTAGTAGATTTTTAATTTCCAGATCGACGTCTGTTTTTGCAATTAATGTAAACTCTTTTAAATCTGCTTGCAAAATTAAATTCAAATCATCTACATTATGAATTAAACACTCCCTAATGTAATATGTAGAATTAACAGTTGCCGGGCTGTATTTATTTGATTTAAAAAATGATAGCATAAAAGTATATTTATTTTTTAGGGTAAAAACACCCACTAAATATTTTAAAAGTAATCATTAAGTTTAGCATCAAAATCGTCTTGCATCAATTCGTTGGCCAAATTTGGATTTTTAAGCAACTGTTGGTTTTTCTGAGAATGGTTGACATAAATTACTTTAAAATTTACCCCATCCACTACGTTTAGAAAATTACTATGGCTATCAGAAATTTTTATTTCAAGACCTTTCTCCAAATCAATGTTTGTGTCGGGCAAATATTTATTTGTAATTCGGCTTACAAATGCTGTTTTATCGGTGTTTGAAAGTAAAGAAGAAGAAGATGTTGTATTGCTAACAAAGAGAAAATTTCCTTTTAAAAAGTGAAACTGCATTAAAAAAATTAAATTGTCTACAATATGCCTGTAAAACAAAACTTTATGGCCGTTAAGACCTTCCTTTTCTTTGAAGGTAAAATCGGGTTCTTCAAGTGTTTGCTTTATACTATTTTCGTTTATTTTACTCAAAGAGAGTCCATTAAATTTAATGGTTTCCAAAGTAGTATATTGAGCAATAGTTTCAGGCTCGAAAAAGGAAATAAAATCATTAAGGTTGTGAACCAAATTTTCTCTATTGTAATATGATTTACCCCTTGCGTTTTTATTTTTATTTTTTTTGAAAAAGGAAAGCATTTCAATTTATAAGTTAAAAAAATTAAAGAAATTTACCTAATCTGTCCTGGAGATCATCTTCCGGAACCACTATCTCATCAATGTGCTTATTGATTAATTTTTGATTCTTGGAAGAATTATTAACGTAATGAATTCTAAAATCAACCTCATCTATAACTTTTAAAAAATTATTATTTTCGTCATTGATTTTAATATCAAACCTTTTCGTCAAATCCAACTCGAATCCTTCAGGAAAGTATTTTTCACCCATATTTTTAATAAGGCCTATCCTTTCTGATTTTGTAAGTATTCCGTGTGATGATATTTTATTACTCACAAAAACAAAATTTCCCTTAAAAAAATGAAACTGTAATAAAAATATGAATTTATCTACCCTTCGTCTGTAAAACAAAACCTTATAATCTTCAATGTCATCAAGATCATCCATAAGGTAATCTGGATTTTTGAGTGCTTTCAGTAAACTTGTCTCATTAATTTCAGATAATGCTAAACCGCTATGTTTAATTAATTCTGCTGTTGTGTATTCCTGATTTGCTTTGGAGTTAAATATCATCAATAAATCAGCCAAATTAGTAACCTGATTTTCACGATTATAATATGCGTACTTCCTGGTATTTTTACTCTTTTTAAACTTAAATAGTGATGATAATTTCGACATTGTTAATTCTCTTAGTAGTTAAATTGATAGAAGCAAAAATAATGAAATAATAAGCATAGTTTAAAAAAGTTTATTTGGGTATTATTTCTTCAAAACTATGCGAAAAACACTGCCTTTATTCAGGGTCGAACTTTTTACAAAGATTTTGCCTTTATGATATTCATTTATTATTCGTTTTGCAAGTGACAGTCCGAGGCCCCATCCACGTTTTTTGCTGGTATAGCCAGGATTAAATATCGATTTTTGTTCTGTAATGGGAATCCCCTTACCAGTATCGCTAATATCAATAATTAGGTTTTTTGCCTCCTCTTTAAATTTAATTTCAATAGTTCCCTGCCCCTCCATTGCATCAATAGCATTTTTGCAAAGGTTCTCGATTACCCAACTAAAAAGAGCCGTATTAAGAGGAATCTCGATTTTTTTATCAGCATCAAAACGTAATTTATAGTCTACTTTTCTAGGAGTACGTTTTTTCAGATACTCAATACTTGAAACCATTACTTCAGTAATATTTTCCATATCAAGTTGTGGTACTGAACCAATTTTTGAGAACCTTTCGGTAATTGTCTCCAAACGACTAACATCCTTTGCAATTTCGTCTGCTGCTTGTTCTGCAGTTCCCTCTCCCATTTTCAGCAATTCCATCCAGGCCAATATCGACGAAAGTGGTGTTCCTATCTGATGGGCAGTTTCTTTAGCCATTCCGGCCCATACTCGATTTTGTTCCGATTTGCGGGCAAAACTGAAAAGTAAGTAAGCAATAAAAGCAAAAATTGAGATAATTAGAATTTGAGCAAGAGGAAAATACTTCATTTTGGTAAGCAGTTCCGAATCCTGATAAAAAATGTAACTGACACCCTGTTCAGCAAAATCTATTTTTATTGGATAATTCTGACTCCTCATTTCTTCCAGTTTCTGCTGAACATATTTTGGGTCACTCATTTTTATATCCGTCAAATTACCAAACTGTAATACTTTGGTTTGAGTACTGTCGGTTATTATTACAGGCACACTCGAAGCGTTGAGGGCTACCTCCGAAATAAATGTGTTGAAGTAGTCGTTCAGGACTTCTTTTAGCTCTGAAAAAATCTTTGAATCTTTATAGTAAAGATATTGTTTTGTATAGGAGTCAAGTTTTACTTCAATTGGTTCGTAAATCGAAAAATCATCCAATAACTGTTTATTATCGAAAAAATTAGATCCAACAATTGCATCGGTATTAACAGCCTCCAAAATCAATCCATCTTCATCAGTATGAATTATGGGTATGGTTTTGTTGTTGGAAATTATTTCAAGATAGAAGGTTAAGTCGCCCGTAACCTCATCACCTAAAAGATATTTATGCACCTTCGCTAAAAATTCTACCCTTTCGTTTTCCTGTTGCTGTAGTTGCATAAACAACGATTCGGTAAACCTAACAAGCCTTGCTTTGCGATGAACAGCATCAGCAAAAAGTTTAACATTATTCTTTTCCCGTTGTGCAAACTGGCTTACGATCAGATTTGTATAAAAAAACGATGCAGCAATAATTACAATAGCAAGTATTACCAACAATAATTTCCACCGTTTTTTTCGAGTATAAATATCCAAAATATAAATATTAATTCATTTATAGTACAAACATAATATTTATTGGCTTATTGTTCTATTATACAACAAACTTCTACGATAAAACTATCAGCCACGAAAAACTAAAAATACTTTTAAACTGCCCGCCAGCGCACACATCTGCTTTTAAGGCGAACACTTTCAATAATAGAAATATACCATAAAAGACTAAAAGTCAGGCTAATGTGTACATTGGCACAATTACTGAAATACCTCTGCTGTTCTTTACCAAAAAACAACACTTACTGATGATAAGTTTAAAAAATATTAATAAAACATATACTACCGGCAAAAACAGTCTTCATGTCTTAAAGGGAATAGATCTCCAGATAAAGCAAGGTGAGTTAGTTTCTATTATGGGTTCTTCCGGTTCTGGTAAATCAACCCTATTAAATATAATTGGAATGCTCGACAACCACGATGAAGGTATTTTCGAATTAAATAATGAAACTATTGATAATCCAAGCGAAAAAAGAGCCGCTTTTTTACGGAATAAATTTATAGGTTTTGTCTTTCAGTCCTTCAACCTTATTTCTTTTAAAAACGCCATGGAAAATGTTGCTCTTCCATTGTATTATCAAAAGGTACCCCGCAAAAAGCGAAATAAACTTGCCATGGAGTATCTTGAAAAGATGGGCTTGGCAGAATGGGCACACCAT
>JAOZNY010000013.1 GCA_029933565.1 Bacteroidales bacterium | reverse complement strand
AAAGGAGGGGAATTTTTCTCCGGCACAAATTCTAATCCTAACTTTTTAGCAATTTGCTCTACTATTTCTGTGTTTAGATTTGGCTTGCGGTCTTTTTCTGTGAAAATCTTATCAGTTTCTTGGATGGGATAAAGGTAGAGAGGGAAAAATTTACAATTATCTAATGGTGATACACCATCTTTGTCGACAAGATTGTTGGTGATATAATAATTATTAACGTTGCCTCTTCTGCTGTTTCTAACTGCCAGCAAGGAAAGGTTATTTTGAATGCAATTATTACTTAAGGGACTTCTTGGATATGCCATAAAACCCTTACTACGACCAGTAAAATATGACACTCTTTCATCAAATGGGTGATATAAAATTTTAACAACTTGCCCATCTTCTTTTGCTAAATCTTTTCTTGCATAACTAATTGTCCAATCTCTTCCATCCTTTGTCAAATTATATTTATTTCTTAAAACATCATCTGATAATAATATGATATTTGCAATTACTGCATTCAATGACCTTTCATCAAAATTATAAACCAAAGCATCTCGTTTTGTTTGAATTCCAGTATTATTATTCAAATAAATTTCATCTATTTTAAATCCTTTTTTATACTCATCTTCATCTTCAAAATTCTTTGTTACAAAAAAGAAATACGGTTTTTTATTTTCTAAAATATTCCAATTAATAGAATTGATAGAATTACCTATAAGGAAATCGTATTTCTCTTGTCGTTTGCCGTAGAGGTCATAATGAAAAACCTGTGCTAATTTTTTATTTTGTTTTGCCATAACTAATAATCCATTAATTTTTTCAGCGTTTCGGCATCGGGTAAAATATTTTTGTATTTTTTTGGCAGTTTCCGGCTTGTGTTGTAAGTAGCCACGCCCATTGCTTTATTAAAATCCCTAAAAGAAAACTCTACAATTTTATTGTTCTTTTCTTTGCACAAAATAATTCCTATAGAAGAATTTTCGTGTTCATTTTTAATGTATTCATCCAGCGCAGAAAGATAGAAATTCATCTTACCAAGATATTCGGGTTTAAACTCTCCTGTTTTTAATTCGAAAGCAACCAAGGATTGTAATTTTCTGTTAAAGAACAGGAGGTCGATAAAGTATTCCTTTTCAGCAACAATAATCCTAAACTGATTTCCAATAAAAGCAAAATCGTTGCCAAGCGAAACAATAAACTTTTTTATGTTTTTTACTATTTCATTTTCCAAAAGTTTTTCGTCCTCATCGTCTTCGTCAGAAATTCGTATAAAATCCAACAAATAATGGTCGCTAAAATTTCTAAGTGCTTTTTTTCGATCTTTTGGGTTTATTATTGTTTGTTCAAAATTGTTGGGCAATGCTCCCTGCTTTTCAAAGAGTTTATTTATTAAATGTTGTTTTAGTGTACGCACCGACCAAAATTCGTTTGCTGATTTTGTAATGTAAAACACTCTTGCATCTATGTTTTTTGTTTTTGTAATAATCTCAATATGAGAAGCAAAACCTATACTTATAAAACTATTAATGAATTGGCTCGACAGTGTCGGTCTAATTGTGTTTTGTAATTGGTCAGACACTGACTGGCTAATTGCATTTTTATCATTTTCAGATTGGCTCGACAGTGTTGAGCCAATCTCAGTACTTGTAAAATCCACATTGAAATATGGTTGCCATTCTTCATGAAATTGTCGCATTCGCTTTAAGTTTGGATAAGAAAATCCTCTCAAACCGTTCAATTCGTTTTGCAAATCAACCGATAACTTCTGGATAGTTTTACTCCCCCATTTTTCTGATGCTACCTTTTCGGAAATTATATTCCCTACTTTGTAATACAATAACAGCAATTCTCTATTCGCCACTTTTGCTATGGAATAGCGACTTTTTAGAATTTCTTCTTTAAGGTTTTTTACTGTTTGGATATAATTTTCTTGTGTCATCGCTGTTTCTTTTTCACAAAAATATTTATACTAACACCTTGCATAATGTCAAAAACATTTTCGTCTTTTCCCCCCTCCGGCGTGGTTTCCTTTTTCTTAGCATTTCCATGCAAATCCAAAATATAAACTTTGTCGAAAGTTTCTAAAAGATGTTTTCGCATTTGGCGATGGGTAATACCATCGATAAAACTATTGTTAGAAATATATGCCAAAATACCTTCACCTGTTTTGTTTATAAAATATTCTCCGTAACGGATAAATTTTATATAATCATCATCAAGATTTATCTTTCGTTCGTTTAAATCTCTTTTATAATCTTTTAAAAGATTTTGTATCCATTCGCTTTTATTCGTACTACTTACAGCGTAAGGCGGATTTCCAATAACACACATAACAGGCGTATCTCGTTTTATATGGTTGGCTTCGTTTGCCTCTGTGCTTAACCAGTTTGAAAACAAGGTTCCTGTATCGGGGTGGTGTTCTTCGAGCGAGTTGGTAAGATAAATATTGAATCTTTGGTTTTTGGTAGCTTTGTAGCCGGTTTCGCGCAAAAGCATATCCAACTTAAGATGCGCCATTGAGTAAGAAGCCATCAAAAGTTCAAAACCGTTTAGGCGAGGTATTAGGTGCTCATCAACGTAACTGCTCCAGGCACCTTGCATTGCCTTAAATTTTTTGCTGTAAATATATTTTACTACTTCTGCCAAAAAAGTTCCTGTTCCGGTTGCCGGGTCAAGTATTTGTACTTTGTGTACTTCCTTCTCCAACATTTTCTTGCTACCCTGAATTGGTACTTTTATTTTTGTTTTGCTAGTGTCGGCAAGCCCTTGTGGTAAATCGAATTCAGTTTTTAAAATATCGTCAACTGCCCTAACAATAAATTTTACAACCGGTTCGGGAGTGTACCAAACTCCTCTTGCTTTCCGCAATTTTGGATCGTATTCGGCAAGAAATGTTTCGTAAAAATGAATAATCGGGTCGTTGGTTTGCGTACTTTTTCCAAAATTCTTTAAAAGTTGTTCTACGTTTGTTGCTCTAAAAACTTCTGCAAGGTTGTCAACAGTTCGCATTATTCTTTCGTCAATATCGGGTCCGGCTACGTAGCCAAAAAGTTTACGTAAGAAAGGATTTGATTTTGGAATTAATTCGGCTGCTTCTTGTCGGCTAAAATCATCAAGTGTAGTATCGTGCAATCTTGCTGCAAACATTCCGTAAGCCAGTGTTTGTGCGTAAATATCGGCAAATGCTTTTGGCGTTAAATCATGAATTAAAATGTTTTTGAAAGTTTTATATTGCTCTCTTAATGAGGTGTTTTCTTGTGTTTCCTCATCAGAGGTAATTGCTCGTTCTAAAATATCTTGTAATAATCGGGCTTTTGAAGCCATCATTTCAGCAAGTTTTTTGCTCGATTTAATAGTTTGCCCAATGTGAGTACAGAAGTTTTTAATCAGGTTTGTAAATTCTGAGAAATTGTCAGCGAGTGGTTTAACACCACCCCGTCCTGCGGACACCCCTCCACCGGAGGGGAATTCAATTTCACCAATTCTAATCTCGTGGATTAATTCTCCGTTTTGAAAAAACTGAAACCAAACGTAATCAGTTATTATCAGATTATCGAGTGCTTTTTTGTAGCGGTCAAATTGTTCTTTATATCCTTTGCTGTTTAGGTCTTTTCCAATGTCTTTGGCTTCGATGTATCCTATTGGGATTTTCCCTTTAGTTATTACATAGTCGGGGTTTCCGCAGTCGGTTACATTTGCAGGTTCATTTGTTATTTCAACACCTTTTACTAATTCGCGGATTAAGGTTTCAAGATCACCTCTGTAGGAATGTTCTCTTGAAATTCCGGATTTCAGCCTAGTACTTACTTTGTCAATATATTGTTCAATAGTCATAATTCAGGTTATTATCCAGTTTGCTTATGGCAAGAAAACAAATATGCAATGCGTTGACAGGCCTTATTTTTTCTTATATAAAGCCTCATTTGCTTTGCAAATCTTTTAAATAAACTATTATCGAAAGAAGAATATAAAGTGCAATAATAATTGGTATTGCCACAAATTGTAACCAAAGCAGTAATACCAAACTCACCAACAAAAATGAATATTTCAGTTTGTTTTCTGCCACTGCATAAGTTTTAAACTTAAAAGCAAACATTGGCAGTGGAATAACCATTAGCAAAGATGTGGCTATTGCTACTCCCAGCAGAAAATAGGTGTTGGTGATTATTGAATAAACAAACCCTTGATCCTGATAAAGATAATCCTTGATTAAAGGGAAAGAAGCAATAAGAATTGCAACTGCCGGTGTTGGCATTCCAAGAAATGATGTTTGCTGGTTTTCGTCGATATTAAATTTTGCCAGGCGGAGGGCTCCAAAAAGCGGAATCATAAAAGCGAGGAAGGGAAGTATGTAAGCAAATTCTAGACTATTTGTTTCAATGCTTTGGCTAATTAAACTAAAAACAATAAAACCCGGAGCTACCCCAAAAGTAATAAGGTCGGCAAGTGAGTCGAGTTGTTTGCCCATTTCAGAATAAGCGTTTAGCAAACGTGCTGCAAAACCATCGGAAAAGTCAAATATTGCCCCAATTAAAATTAGATAGGACGCAAGTACAAGATCGCCCTGCATGCCAATGTAAATAGACAATATACCCGCAAGCATATTGCAAAGTGTCAGCAAATTTGGAATGTGGTTTTTAATATTCATTATTGTTCTTTTTGTTGACCAAAATTAGTTAATTCCTGTTAGACCTAGATAATTCACAGTAAAGTTGTTAAAAGTTAAAGGAAATTAGTTAAAAAAATTGAAAAAATGATTAAATTATTAATGACACACCCCTTATTCCCCTCTCAAGATGGGAGTTATCGGAAATCAATTTTTCAATTTTTAACTACAATATATTCAACTTCTAACAACTACAATAAAAAGTTGGTTCTATCCTTATAAACTCTATGACTTATTGCATACGGATAATATTTTTCTGCTGAGTGTTAAATACCTTAAATTATTACATTTGCCAGCAATGTTAAAACCACATGAAATAACAGGAATAGTGCTTGCCGGAGGCAAAAGCAGCCGTATGGGTAAGGACAAGGGAACTTGTAGTTTTAAAAATAAACCACTTGTAGAATATGCCATTGAGGCTCTTAAACCTTTTTGTGGAGAAATATTACTGAGTGCAAATAATATTGATGCTTATAATAAGTATTCTTATGAAGTAATACCCGATGAAATTAGTTCCATTGGTCCTCTGGGAGGGATGTTCACCTGTTTGAAAAAATCAAAAACCAGACATAATATTATTCTTTCTTGCGATACTCCTTTTATTACAGAGGAATTGATAAAACACATTATAGAAAATATCGATTCTGAAAATAAAGTTGTTGCCCCTTTGCATCAGCCAAATTTTATCGAGCCTCTTTGTGCTTATTATAGCAAGGATTTAATTCCTGTATTTGAAAAGTGCATTAAAAACAAGGATTATAAATTATTGAAATTGATAAAATCTGTTGATTTGAAAACCCTTAAAATAGATAGTAGTTTGGACTTTTTCAATCCAAAGCTTTTCAATAACCTAAACACCCCCGAAGATTTATTGAAATGCTAAGCAGAAAAGAAAAAATAAGCAATGAAGACTTATGGCTAAAAGCTGCAGTTGTTGGTGGTTTGTGGGCATCGATGGAAATAATTATTGGTAGTTTTTTACATAACACCCGTTTGCCGTTTGCAGGTACTACATTGGCTTTTGCCGGAACAATATTATTAATAGGTTTTTACCAGATTTGGCCACATAAAGGATTGATAATCAGGGCGGGATTTATTACAGCAATAATGAAATCGGTTTCGCCCAGTGTTATTATTTTCGGACCAATGACGGGTATAATGCTTGAGGCAGTTTTGTTGGAATTGGTAATATTAATTTTCGGAAATAATTTACCTTCCTTAATGTTTGCCGGTGCCCTTAGTTTGTCGAGTGCATTGTTTCATAAGGTTATAAGTCTTTTAATATTTTATGGATTCGATTTGATAAAAGTTTATGTTAATGTGGTAAACTTTGCATTAAAACAATTTGGGCTGATTGAGGCAAAGGTGATGGATATTCTTTTGGCTTTGTTACTTTTTTATTTTGCCTTTGGTTTTTTGGCTGCAATAATTGGGTGGCAAATCGGAAAGAAATCCATAAAGCTGAGAAGTCAGCAAACTGATGATGACTGGAAAGCAGAGCCTGCTTCAAAGAGGGATTTCTTTGAGATTAAAAAAGACCAGAAAACGAATATTTACCTTTTAGCAATTCATATTATTTCAATTCCCTTAGGTCTGTATTTATTTAATTTTCATGGTGTTACAATAGGGCTCTACTATGTTATTCCTTATATTTTAATTTTTGGATATAAATACGCTTTTTCACTAAGGCGGTTAAAGAAACCAATATTCTGGTCGCAATTGGTTTTTATAGTTTTGCTTTCTGCACTTTTCTGGAAAACCGATGAAAGTACCAAGTTTGGATTGAATTATGAAGGCTTTCTTGTTGGCGTTGAAATGATGATTAGGGCATTATTTATTGTTGTGGCATTTTCTGCTTTAAGTGTTGAGTTACGAAACGAAAGGGTTAAAAACTTCCTTTACAATGTTGGATTTGGAAGATTTTATCAGGCAATGGGCCTTGCCTTTGGAGCTTTGCCAATAATGATTTCGATGCTACCAGGCTCAAAAGAAATAATCAAAAATCCCACAAAATCGTTGTTAAGACCACTAATTATGGCTGATAGATGGCTGGAAGTTTTTAAAACTGGTAAGACTTTTTAGTTGATTTGTATTTTAATAAAACTGAAAAATGATTACCTATTTTTCCCATCTTGAGAGGGGAATAAGGGGTGTGTTATAAGTAATTACAATCATTTTTCAGTTTTTTATCCTAGTTAGTTTTAACTTTTGACAAATCAATTAAAATATTACTACACATTTTTCACTTTTATTTTTCAGGACTTCTTCAAAATTGATCAGGCTATTTTGCATAACTTCTGAATTATCAGCATGGCAGTTAAGGCAAACACCAACTCTAAGTATTTTCTTTTGCTGCTCAATACTAAATGGATTAAGATTGCTGCGTGTGGCAAATTTTTCAGACTTTGGTTCTCCCAAAAAATTAATCCAGGCATCTTCCGGCAAACCATCGTTAGGGTTGTTCTGATATTTTGAGTTAAAATTAAGTGTTCCTTCTTTTAAAATAAACTTTCCATCGCCATAGCCAAGTGCAATCGAATTAAAATGGCACGACTTACAATCTCTACCTACGCTTGAAGTTGTGTGTGGCGAAGAAGGAGCAAACAGTCGTTGAAAAATTAGTGAGTCGTGTAGTTGTTTATTAAAACTATCAATATCGATGGTTAAAACCATACCCGGAACAACCGGAATAACCTCTTGTTGTCCATTGCTTTCCCTAATTCCCAATGCTGGTGCATGGGCGTTGTATTCTCCAACGAACTCCACCCAACTACCTTGTTTTTCAAGATTTTTTTGCATGTCGTAGCCAGATTCGTTTGGGTCGTATTCGTTGTGGCAACCAATGCAACTTGGAGCCCAAGAAGAATGGCATGCTGAGCAACTTACATTGTCGTGAACATTGCCCTTGGTACAGGTTTCGCCGGGTTTGCTGAGAATAAATTCTTTTCCTTGATTTTTAGTAAGAAAAAATGCGGTATCGTTTTGGAAATAAGTATTTATTAATGGAATATTTCTATTGGCTGTAGCCAGAAACTTTTTATTAGTAATATTTCCAAAGCGCATAGAGGCGATTACTGCCGATTCGCTGTCGAGGTTTTTTGCATTTATTAGATTTGGTTCTCCATTAAAGTGGCAGTCTTCGCAAGTAATTGTAGTTTGGTTTTCCTGATGGGCATAAAAATTACCATCGCCCATCAGTTCAAATGAGTTATGGCAGTCGATGCAGTTAATGCCCAATTTGTGATGGATGTCTTCTTCAATAAAAGTAAAAACCCTTGATTTTTCAACTAATCGGTGGTTATTGTCAACTGGCATTTCTTCTGGCTTCAATGTAGTCTCGTGCCAGCCTTCATAGTTTGTTGAAATCCGTCCAGAACGACTGTGGCAACCAAAACAATGCTGGTTGCTAACTTGCATGCTGATTGATGGGTGGTGATTGAGATAGGTAGAATCGCTGGAGTTTAGTTTGTGCGAGATATTTGCGGTAGCCGAAAATTCGTCGTAGTTAATATGGCATGCCAGACAACCGCCTCCACGGCTTTCTTCAGTTATAGGACCAGTCTCAGTTTTTGGGTTACCAAGATGACAAATAACACACATGTTTTTTAAATGCACATCGGCAGCAGAGTTGCCTAAATGGTGTACATCTGTAAGCAAATCAGGATTGTTTTGCTCGTTGAAAACAAAGCGGTCAACACTAATCATCCCGCTGAGGTTTTCCATTAAGTTGCTATTTTTTCGTTCTGTAATTTCTGGATGGCAGTTAGTTGTTCCACAACTTCTGTCGGCATCAGTAAAATTGCCAGGAATAAGAATCATTTTTGCATGGGCACCATCTTTATCACCATCAAAGGGATTTCCTCCATGACACGAAAAGCAGCCAATTGCTTCAGGGTTGTGCGAGGCTGTAAACCCCATAACTTCGTCGTGGCAAACCATGCAACTTTCTTTACCGCCGTTTATAACAGTGCTTGTCGAAAGTTGTTCTTGTGAAAAATTAGTACTTAAATTAACTGTGGATGTTTTAAAAGAATGTAAAACGGAATAAGAATAATCTTTTTCCCAGGGCCAAATCCATTTCCAGTTTTCTCCCCTAAAAAACATTCCACTAATTGTAAGTAAAATGTAAAATACTGTGAAAATCAATAAAGTTCTTTTGCTTAAAAATGAGATATTTTTTCTGCCAAAGGGAATAATAAAAATAAGTACAATAAACACACCTATTATTATAAGCGACCATTCAGGATTGCTTAGCCAGTGTAATATTTCCTGAAAGCCGACAAAGTACCAAGGGCCTTTTACAGTAGCATTAAGGCTGTCGTGAAGTGGTGCTGTAAATAAAAAAGCAAAAACAGAAGTAATAAGAACTACTATAATAAAGGTGTTGGCTTTTGGCCATATTTTACGCGAATGTTCAAAAGTAATTATTGCAATAAAAATTGTAAAGGTGGCAATGTGATGAATGTAAATTAGTTGTAAACTACCTTCACTGCCAAGGAGTGAATAACTCAAAGCGTTTCCAACAAGGGGAATGCTTGTAATCAGACTGTCTAAAATTCGCCAGGCCTGTTTGCTATCGGCATCTCCCTTTAAAAGGAAGCCTGTTAGCATTGCCAAAAAGATTATTAAAACCCCAAGGCTTAAGCGAAGCCAAACACCCTTTTTTATTTTAATTTCATCAGATTTATTAAAATGATCCCAAATATGTATCAGACTAAAAACTAAGAAAAACTGCGAACTCCAGAAGTGTAGGTTTCTAATAAATGAGGCGGCAGGGTTGAGAACCATCATGCTGCTAATTGAAAGAAATGGATTTTCAATATCGAAAGGAATAGCAAGAAATATACCCGAAACAATGCTAATTGCCAGTGAAGCCAGTGATATTTGCCCGTAGGTTGTTTTAGCAAGTATGTTTTTTAACTTTTTCAATTTCAAATTATTTTATACCTGCTTGGTTTTTGAATTCTTGCAGGTTTTCTGAATTGCCCTGGGTTTCATATGTTGCCCCGGGTTTCATGAGTTGCCCCGGGTTTCAACCCGGGGATTTTTAAATATTTTTATGCAGTTTTGGTTCCACGGGTTTTAACCCGTGGAAACTCATGCGCAAAATTTCCCATCTTTTTTTAAACTTTTACAATTATCTGCCTTTTTAGTTCATCAATTTCAAAATCCAACTCTTTTAATGGCTCAACCGCTGGACCCTTAGTTGCATTTCCGTTTAAGTCGAAAGTAGAGCCATGGCAGGGGCAAAGCAACTGGTCATTTTTACTTTTATCAATTTTACAACCCAAATGCGTACATCGCGAAGAGAACACTTTTGTTTTATCCTCCTTATTTATAACAACAAAATTATTATGAAACGTAATTTCTCTATTCGTGTTAAATGACATTTGGAAAAACTTCTGTTCTTTGATTTTTTTATGGGTAATAATCATTTTGTCCCACGAAACTACAAAACCAATTCCAAGCGCAGCAAAAACTGACTTTAAAAAATAACGGCGGTTATGTTTTGGCTTTTCCATTAACAATTAGTGAATGGCTAAAATACAAAATGGAATAAAAGAATAGGAGAAAAAATAATATTGAAATGAATACTAATGTTTAGCCCAGTTGACATATTTTCAAAAGACCATCCGGGTCAATCACTTTAAAAGATTTACCTTGAATTGAAATCAGTCCATCTTCCTGAAAGCCTTTAAGGGTACGGATAACGCTTTCAGTGGACATACCCGAAAGTTCGGCAAGTTCTTTTCGGCTAAGGGCGAGGTCAAAAGTATCGGTTTTAAAAATATTTCCTGCCAAACAAAGCAAAATATCGGCTAGTTTTCCATAGGACTGACGATGAGTTAGGCAAAAAAAGCGGTTGTTTTTTTGAACTGATACTTCACTTAAAAAGTCAATTATTGCAGAGGCAAACCGGCTATTGTCGAGTATAAGTTTTCTGATAATATTAATGTCGATAAGTTCGGCAGTTGTTTCAACATAAGCAGAGGCGGTATATTGAAATACATTTTGGTTTAAGGGTAATGAAGTAAGTCCGATAAGGCTTCCGGGTGCAACTATTCTTAAAATAAGGCTTTTGTGGTTATCTTCAAAATAAACCTTTACCAAACCACTTTTTATGTTTAAAATATGGGTAGTAAAACTTCCTTGCTTGGCAATTATTTCACCTTTCTTATATTCAATAATAACTTTATTTTCGTTTACTATTTTCTGCTGTTCCTCAGTTAGCAAACCAAAGTAATCCCTATTTGGGTTTGGCACAGTACAACTCGTTTTAATTCTGTCCACAATGGCGTTCATATTACTTTGATTTGGTTTGCAACAAAGATATATCTTTTTAAATCACCATGCATCAATCATATTCAAAATTGACACATATCATGTTTTTGTTCGTATAACATCATATATGATAAAAATCATAAAAGCATTAAACTGTTAGTTTTGTAACAAAAGAAAATTATTATAAATTAAAATAATGATCATGAAGAAATTTGTTAGTATTGTTTTAATTATCCTATTCTTTGGGGTGCTTACAGATGTAATGCCTCAGGAGAAAACCGACTCTGTTCGTACTTTTCCCTTAGTCAATTACATTTACAAAGCCAACCGAAACACATCCCCTTCGGTGGATCACTCCAAATTTGAGATACTAAAACAGGATTTTGAAGATGCACACCAACTTACTGCCGCATGTCTGTCGTGCCATACCGAACGCGATAAAGAGATAATGGCAACTTCGCATTGGAACTGGGAGCGCGAGGATGTACTCGAAGGCAAAGGAAAAGTTAAGTTGGGAAAGAAAAATATTATTAATAATTTTTGTATTGGGGTTTCTGGTAGTGAGGCTACTTGTACACGCTGTCATATTGGTTATGGCTGGAAAGACAAAAGTTTTGATTTTACCGAGCCCACCAATATCGACTGTGTAGTTTGTCACGACCAAACCGACACCTATAAAAAAGGTAAAGGTATGGCAGGATTACCCGATCCATCAGTCAACCTGAGTTATGTTGCTCAAAATGTAGGAACTCCCCGTCAGGAAAATTGCGGAGTTTGCCACTTTTGGGGTGGTGGTGGAAACAACGTTAAACACGGCGACCTCGACGTGGCTATGCTTGATTGCTCACGCGAAGTTGATGTACACATGGCATCCGAAGGCGAGGATATGAGTTGTGTTGAATGTCATAAAACTGAAAAGCACCAAATGGCCGGTAGGGTTTATGCATTGTCATCAGAGAACAAAAATAGGGCAACCTGTATTCAGTGCCATACTTCAAAACCTCATCAGGATGAAATGCTTAACGATCATAATATTCGTGTTGCTTGTCAAACATGTCATATTCCTGTTTATGCTAAGCAAAATGCCACAAAAATGTGGTGGGACTGGTCATCGGCAGGAAGGTTGGACGAACACGGAAAACCAACGCATGAAAACGATGCTTATGGCAATCATAATTATCTTGGGATAAAAGGTAATTTTATTTACGACGACTGGGTAAAGCCCGAATACTATTGGTTTAACGGTTTGGCAAACCACCAACTTATCACCGATAAAATCGAATCGGTACCCGTACAGATGAACTCTCTTTACGGATCGTACCGCGACAAAGGTGAAAATCAGGCTAGTTTGGAACCATCTAAAATATGGCCGGTTAAAGTTCACCGTGGCCGACAGGTTTACGACACTATCAATATGACTTTAATTCAACCTAAACTATGGGACAAAGAAAAAGGCAAAGGTGCCTACTGGACCGATTTTGACTGGGAAGAAGCCAACAGACTGGGCATGGAATATATTGGTAAAGATTACAGTGGAGCATACGGATTTATTGAAACTGAGATGTATTGGCCGCTTAACCATCAGGTTTCGCCCGCCGACAAAGCCTTACAATGTGTCGATTGCCACCAAAGAAAAGACAGCCGTTTGGCAAGCCTCACTGATTTTTACCTTCCGGGGAGAGACAGTAACGCATTTCTGGATGGGTTTGGAGTTATTGCAGTTATTGGAGCAATCATCGGGGTTTTCGTGCATTCAATCCTTAGAAGGATAATGCGAAGGAAGTGTTTTTTTCAAAAGGAATCAAACGAATAGGAGGAAATAAAAAATGAAAAAAGTATATATTTATAAATTATTCGAAAGATTCTGGCACTGGTCGCAGGCATTGATTATTGGAGGCTTAGGACTTACGGGTTTCGAAATTCATGGATCTTACAATCTTTTAGGATTTCAAACTGCCGTTTCGCTACACAGCATTTTAGCATGGGCATTTTTGGTATTGATTGTGTTTGCAATTTTCTGGCACATCACTTCAGGCGAGTGGAGACAATATGTACCAACAACTAAATTGCTTAAAGAGCAGTTTATGTATTACATAGGTGGAATATTCCGCAATGCGCCACACCCAACCAACAAAACTGTTTACAATAAATTCAACCCTCTTCAGAGGATGATATATCTGGGATTGAAAATTCTGGTTATCCCAATTATGGTTTTGAGCGGCTTTATTTATTTGTATTTCCATTATCCAAAGTTTGGTATTGAGTTCGACAGTCTTCAAACTATTGCTTACATTCACACATTTGGTGCTTATATTTTGCTTGCATTTATTGTTGCTCATGTTTATTTAACTACTGTTACAGGAGTTAATACATTTTCTAGTATCAAAGCTATGATATTTGGTTGGGAAGAAATGGAAGACGAAGAGATTAAAGTTGTTGTGGAAGAAGAAATGGAAGTTGCCCTAAAAATTATTAAAAGCAAACTTCATGCAGGAGAAACCAGAAGCAATATTCTAGATACTGCTCTGGAAGAAGTTGAAGGAAAACTTGGTGTTATGCGTGAGACTTTCTTCAGGGATGCTATTTCCAATAGTTCAGCCGGATATTTCTGTATTAGCAAAGAGGGTTATTATAAAGAGGTTAACGAAGCATGGCTATCCCTTTACAAATACGATTCACGCGATGAAATTATTGGTAAACATTACCGTTTGAGCCGTTCCGAAGAAGACTTTCGTGAACTGGAACAAACTGTAGCACATGTTCTTCAAGGAGAAACAATGAGTCATGGTGAGGTTAAGCGTATCTGTAAAGATGGTGCAGAAGGGTTCCACACTCTTACTTTATCACCTGTTTACATCGACAATGAAATAAATTGTTTCGAGGGTTTTATTATTGACACTACTGCAAAACATCTTGCCGAGCGTGAAATGCTCAAGAAAAAGATTAGGATTGCCGAGCGTCAGAAAAAAAATGATGAATAATTGAAAACTAAAAAAATTATAAAAATGAAAACATTTAAATCAATATTTGTATTTGCGCTAATGGCAATTACGATGGGCTTAATGTCGTGTGGAAACCCTGCTGTTCATAGTGTGGACGAATTGGTGGCCGTAGCTAAAAAAACCGTAAATGTACTTACTCCTAAAGAAGTAATGACAAAGCTCGAAAATGGCGACATGATACTCCTTATAGACGTTAGAGAGCCAAGTGAGTTTAATGCAGGGTACATACCAGGTTCTGTAAACATCCCCCGTGGTGTTATAGAATTTAAAATTGGCAACGAAAAATTCTGGGATGCAGCCATGCTTTACATGCCTGAAAAAGAAGAAGAAATAATTGTCTACTGTAAAAAAGGTGGCAGAAGTGCCCTTGTCGGTGAAGTGCTTATGAAGTTAGGCTATTCTAATATTTCTTTTATCAAAGGAGGCTGGAAAAATTGGGAACTTACTTATCCAGATGTATTTGAGAAAAATCTTGATGCCATAGGGCACGACACAGGTGGAGAAGTTGGTGGTTGTTAAAATAATAAATTGATTAATGATAAGGGGGGCTTTTACAGCCCCCTTTTTTTTTGCCTCAACGAAAAGCACCTAAAAAAACTACTTCCGTCACTTCAAAATATGATGCATTACACCTTTTCTCCTATTTCATGCCATTGTTTTTATTAAAAAGGGATAAACTACAGTAGTACATTTGTTAACATATTAACAACAAGAAAATTTTTATACTAATTTAAAATTTAATAGAATGAAAAAGTTTATCAATTATTTTTTACTTGCGGCTATTTTACCCGCTTTAATTATTACAGGTTGTAAGGACAATACAGATCCGGTACCTGCAGAAAAAGGGAATTTTGAGACCCTTAAATCTTATATGGTAGCTAATGATCTTGACTTATTAGGTGATCAACTACTAGCCAGTTGGGTTATTGCCCCAAAATTAACTACTGATGGTGGTATTGTTGAGCCGGATGTAAATACAATTCCTACTTATCATGTTTTTGATATTAGAAGTGCTGATGATTTTAATGCAGGTCATATTCCAGGAGCAATTAATGTTGCTTTAGTTGATATTGTAACTGTTGCTGCTGATTATTCTGATAAGCCAATTTTGGTTGTGTGTAAAACTGGTCAAACTGCTGGCCGTGGTACTATGGCATTACGTTTATCTGGTTTCCCTGATGCAAAAGTTATGAAATTTGGTATGTCGTATTGGAATGCAACTTATGATCTTTGGACAGGAAATATTGGGAACTTAGCAGATGGTAGCGCAAACTGGACAACTGATGCTACTGCTGGAACACTTCCAGTAAATGACTTTCCACAATGGGAAACAACTAGTACCGATGGTGCTGAAATTTTAGCTGCAAATGTTGATGCAATGCTTAACGCTTCTGGTTGGGGAGTTAATGGAGCTGATGTTTTAGCAGACCCTGCTGCCTACAATATTTATAATTTCTGGGTTGAGGAAGATTATTTAACTTTTGGTCATTTTACGGGAGCTTATCAACTTAATCCAATTAGTTTGGCAAACGATGTTGTTTATGCTTTACCTACATCTGATGAATGTCTTATCTATTGCTTTACCGGACAAACTTCATCTTTTGCTACTGCTTGGTTACAAGTATTAGGATATAATGCAAAAAGTATATTGTTTGGAGTAAACAAACTAAAGTACGATGAACTTGATGCTGCTAGCAAACCAGCATGGCATCATTCATTTGATTACGTTTCTGAATAAAATAATAAATTTAAAAAACCATCAATAAGTAATGTTACTTATTGATGGTTTTAAATATTAGTTCAAACTAATAAAAACCGGTATTATGAAAAAGTTAGTTTTATTATTCTCATTGATATTTATTGCCTCTATTTTTACTGGCAGTGTTTATTCACAAGGCTGTGTAGAAGCAACATCAGATGATGGTCCACAGGTAGTAGGCTATATTCAACCTGAGTTTAACAGTTATTTCTTTGGTGATGATTCAAAAGGAAATGCTATAAAACCAAGTACTTTTGCCTTTAGAAGAGCAAGAATAGGTATTGTTGGAAGCATACCTTACGACATTAGTTATTATGTAATGGCTGAACTTAGCCCTACAGTTGGAGGACCAATGTTATTGGATGCCTTTGTTACTTATTCCCCTTTCGGAAAATATTTTAAAGTTTCCATGGGTCAGTTTAAAACCCCTTTTAGTTTAGAGGTAAACACTGCATGTTATGCCCTAAATACTATCAGACGTTCAACAGTAGTTGATCAAATGGCTTCTCCTTTCCGCGAGTTAGGTATTATGGTTTTAGGTGCTATTGGTAAAGAAAGGGATATTTTTACATATAAATTAATGCTGCTTAACGGAACAGGTATTAACCACCTCGACGACAACAACAATAAAGAATTCGCAGGCCGATTAACAGTTGCTCCAATTGAAGGTATTACAATAGGTGCTAGCATGCGTACTGGCTTGGTTGGTACGGTTAGTTCAAGTGGTGATCAGAAAAAACGTACTCGCTATGCAGCTGATATAACACTTAAAAAGTGGAATGCATTATTACAGGCAGAATATATTTTTGGAACCGATGTTGGCGACCTGGGTTCCTCAGGTGGTGGTTGTGGTAAATCAACATTAGAACTTACAGAATACAAAAAGAACGGTTTATGGGTTACAGCAATGTATAAGTTTGGTTTTGGACTCGAACCTGTTGTAAAATATGAAGTTTACAATCCTGATGGAACAAATTATAAATATCTGGGTGTGACTCAGAATTATGGACAGGCAACATGGACATTTGGCGTTAACTATTTCTTAAATGAATGGACAAGAATTCAAATCAACTATTTATATAATGCTGAAGAAACTGTTGGAACCGTAATAAATGAGTATTCTAACGATGCCTTGTTAATCCAGGTTCAGGTTAAGTTTTAGTAAAAAGCATTAATAATTTAAAAAATAGAAAAATGAAATTAATTAGAAATATATTTTTAGCAGGTTTAATGCTTGTATTCTTTACAGCATCTGCTATTGCTCAGGGCGATTTAATTAGCGCTGCTGACTTTATGAAATTGTTAAAAACCGACAAAAGTCTTGTTGTTATTGATGCCAGTAAGGCAGCAACTTACAAAAAGTCGCATGTTAAAGGTGCCATTAATATTCCAAATGTTGATTTAAATACTGATGCTGACAATGGTTTTTTGAAAAGCAATGAAGACCTTGCCAAATATTTTGGAACTAAAGGTGTAAGTGCCGATAAACCAATTGTTGTAACTGATGGTGGCGATCAAAAAGCTGCCTCACGAGTTTATTGTGTTTTAAAATATTTAGGTGCAACAAATGTTAAGATTTTGCACAAAAATATGGCAATGTTTAAAAAATCAAGAGTGCCTTTAACCCCCATGGCAGGTAAAAAGCCTAAAACAACTTTTACATTAAATGTTGACAATGCAATATTTGCTACTACTGCAGATGTAAAAACTGGTAAAGCAATTTTATTTGATGCCCGCGATGCAAATGAGTTTGCAGGTACAACAGAAAAAAGTAAAGGTCATATTCCAGGGGCAAAAAATCTAAGTTTTAAAGATCTTCAAAATGCAGACCATGTATTTCTTTCAAAAGCAGAAATGGAAAAAGTTGTCGCTCGCTTTGGCTTGAATGCCGATAGCCCGATTATCGTTTCATGCCAGTCAGGAAAAAGAGCAGCTGTGCTATTTGTTGCGTTTTATAATGTCTTAGGATATAAAAATGTATCAGTTTTTGATGGTTCTTATAACCTTTGGGTTAAAGAAGGAAACGCCATCGATAAGTAAACTGTTGTCATGGAAACTTTAACTAAGGACTCCTTTAGAAAACTTACTAAAACAGAGCAAGTTGTACTTGCTGTAAAAAATGGTAAGGATCTAATGGAACGACAAACCAAAAGTTTTGATATTCACCTTTTTCTAATTGAAGATCTTTTGGTCGAGGTGTGGTATAAACACGAATCGGTTAATATTGTTAAAGTTGAAATTACGGATAAAGAAAGCGTTGCAAATAATTATTCAAATTTGAATAATATTCTCGACGAGTTTTATCACTAAAAATAAATTGTAATTTTTTTGAATACTAATAAGAGGGTATTAGTCTAAGGCTGATACCCTTTTTTATGATAAAATTCATAATTTAGTTTCTTTATACATAAGGTGTAAATGACAGATAATCAATAAGGTATCGCTAGTAGCGATACTTAAATGGCTAATTTAGTATCTGTTTAAATAATATTTATTAAAAAAGAACATATTTTTGTATTGATATATGTAATAATGTATATATGTAGATTTTAAATTTTGTTTGTTTAGTTTTACAAATAAAAGAGACAAACAATTTCAAATATTATTTTAATGAAGAGCAGAAGAGATTTCATAAAAATTTCAACAGCAGGGGCTGGTGCAGCGGCACTAGGCTTAAGTCCATTAAAATGGGGTGGGCTGGAAAATTTGAATGCTGCCAACGATATACAAGCGGTAAGTGATGAGGATATGACACCTTATCCAACCTATTGTGAGGTTTGCTTTTGGAAATGTGCTGGCTGGACCTATGTGGATAAAAAAGGTGAGATTCGCAAGATAATTGGGAACAAAGAAGATCCACATTGTAATGGAAGACTTTGTCCGCGTGGAACCGGTGGAGTTGGAATGTATAATGATGAAGATAGGTTAAAAACACCTCTTATTCGAAGGTTTAAAGAAAATGGGGATGCCTATTTTGAAAAAGTTTCATGGGATGAGGCCTTGGATTATACAGCGAAAAAACTTAAAGTTATTGCCGATGAGCATGGTCCTGAATGTGTGGCATTATTTAACCATGGGTCGGGAGGTAAATTTTTTGGTAATTTTCTCAAAGCTTTTGGCTCCCCAAATATTACAGCCCCATCATTTGCACAATGTCGTGGTCCGCGTGAGACTGCCTGGATTGCAACCTTTGGCGAAGCCGTAGGATCGCCTGAACCTTTAGATATTAGAGATACTGAATGTTTGGTGCTTATTGGTTCACATATTGGTGAAAATATGCACAACGGACAAGTACAGGAAATGTCTGCTGCTATCGACCGTGGAGCAACAATTATTACTGTTGACCCACGACTGAGTACTGCCGCAAGTAAATCAAAATATTGGTTACCAATAAAGCCTGCCACTGATTTGGCTCTGTTAATGGCATGGATACATGTTGCAATTTACGAGGACATTTACAATAAGGAATATGTTGAACAATATGCTTATGGCTTTGATGAGTTAAAAGAGCATGTTAAAAATATGACCCCTGAGTGGGCTTATGGAATAACAACCATAAAGCCTGATATTATCAGGAAAACTGCCCGTGAAATGGCAAATGCTGCACCTGCAGTTATTATTCATCCCGGAAGGCATGTTACCTGGTATGGCGACGATACTCAAAGAATAAGGGCTGTTGCAATTTTAAATGCGCTGTTTGGTTCATGGGGAAACAGAGGTGGGTTTTATATGAAGGAAAGTTTCCATCTCCCAAAGATGAAGATTCCACCTTATCCAAAACCAACAAAATCATGGCGTGATGCGTTTCCTGGTCAATTTAATCTGGCCAGCCTTGCTCTTTCATCGGGTATATGCGACGCAACTATTCCAACAGCAGACAGATCCTGCTCATTTAAAGCATGGATAGTTTCAGGCACAAACCTACCACTAACACTACCAAACATGAAAAATACCGAGGAGGCGATGAACCACCTTGACTTCATGGTTGTTATTGATACCATGCCAATGGAAGTTACATCCTATGCAGATGTTGTTTTACCTGAATGTACTTATCTCGAAAGATACGATTTAATAAGAACTTCACCACACAGAGAACCTTACATCGCTTTGCGAATGCCTGCTGTTGAACCAAAATACGACAGTAAACCTGCATGGTGGATAGCAAAAAAACTGGCTGACAAAATGGGTCTTGGCGATTATTTCCCCTACGACAATATTACCGACCTTTTAGATTGGCAGTTAAAGAAAGTAGGTTCATCTTTGGAAGAGATGCAGCGTATAGGAATTAAGAAGTTTGACCGCGAAAATGGCGGACTATATTTCCAAAAAGGTGAGGATATTGAGTTTAATACACCAACAGGTAAAATCGAACTATTTTCAAATGAAATTGCAGCAGAAGGTTTTGATGCTATGCCTGTTTACACTGCTCACCCCGAGCCACCTGAGGGTTTTTACAGGCTTATTTATGGCAGGGCACCAATGCATACATTTAGCCGTACGGCCAACAATCATAATTTATGGGATCTGAAAAAAGAGAATTCTGTTTGGATAAACCCTAAAGTGGCTGATTTGTGGGACCTAAAAAAAGACCAATTAATATGGCTTAAAAATCAGGATGGAGTAGTTTCTTCATTCCCTATAAAAGTTAGGGTAACCGAAAGGATAAGATGGGATTCTGTTTATATGGTTCATGGTTTTGGACATTCCAATAAAAAATTATCAAGGGCACACGGACATGGATCCAACGACTCCGAATTGATTACTAAAGTGATGGTTGATCCAATTATGGGAGGAACAGGAATGAGAGGCAATTTTGTTACGTTTTTAACTGAAAAACAAGAAATGGAGGCTGAATCATGAGATATGCAATGGCTATCGACACTAAAAAGTGTGTAGGCTGTGGCGACTGTGTTGTTGCCTGCCAAACAGAAAATAATGTTCCGCATGGATATTGCCGCGACTGGATTGTCGAAAATGTTGCCGGAAGTTACCCAAATGTGGAAATAGAACTTCGTTCAGAAAGATGTAATCATTGCGATAACTCACCTTGTGTGCGCTGTTGCCCAACAGGTGCCAGTCATATTATTGAAGGAGGAATTGTTAAGGTTACCCATAACGAATGTATTGGTTGTGGAGCCTGTATCCAATCGTGCCCTTACGATGCCAGATATTCGCATCCTGAAGGTTATGTAGATAAATGTACTTTTTGCGATCATCGTCTTGCAAAAGGACAAAGTACTGCATGTGTTGAGGTTTGTCCTACATCTTGCTTGTATTTTGGCGATCTTGAAGACCCAAATAGCGATGTCTCTAAGGCATTAAAAAACAGGGCATGGAAAGTTCTAGCCCCTGAGGCCGGAACCAAACCTCAATTATATTTTCTTACTTAATCAAATGCTAAACACATGAAAGAAGAATTATTTGTTAGCGGAAGAAATATTCCAAATATAGATCCTTATCTTAATATCTGGCATTGGGAGATTCCTGTTTATCTTTTCCTTGGTGGATTGGCAGCAGGAATTATGTTTTTTGCAGGGTATTTTTACATTATGCGAAAAGAAAAAGATATGGCAACAACTGTAAAATTTGCTCCTTTCCTTGTGCCTTTTGCACTGGTACTTGGTTTGCTTGCCTTGTTTTTAGATTTAAAACATCAACTGTATTTCTGGAGGCTCTACACTACCATTAGGCTCGAATCGCCTATGTCGTGGGGAGCATGGACATTAATGTTTGTTACTCCACTTTCCATGCTTTGGGTAGCAAGTTATATGAAAGAGGTTTTTCCCAAATGGGATTGGAAATTTAAAATACTGGAACAGTTTGCTGATCTTACTATAAAATACCGAAAAGCAATGGCCTGGGCTTTAATGTTCCTTGCTGTAGTACTTGGTGTTTATACCGGAATACTGCTTTCAGCATTTAATGCACGTCCATTGTGGAACACCTCAATATTAGGACCTTTGTTCTTAGTTTCTGGTATGTCAACAGGTTTGGCAGCCATAATATGGATGTCGAAAAGTAAATACGAACGTAAGGTTTTAAGTAGGATAGACTTAATATTTATTGGTGTTGAGTTGTTTTTGATAATTCATATGTTTATGGGTTTTATGGCAGCATCGGAAGTACAGATTGAAGCAGCTCAATTATTTCTGGGTGGCGAATTTACTGTAGTTTTTTGGGTGTTTATTATCATCCTCGGACTCTTATTCCCTGCCACTCTTGAGGTACTCGAACTTAGAGGATTCCACATACCAATATGGATCCCTTCTTTATTGATTTTAATTGGAGGATTATTGCTTCGTTTTGTTATGGTGGAAGCTGGTCAGATAACCAGATATTTATATTGATAAATAATTTTATACGATGAATACTAATTCAAGCGCGAAAAGAAAACCTAATTATCTCAATCCATATTTTGGAGGTGTGTTATTAGGTCTTTTATTATTGACAACATTTTTTATTGCAGGACGTGGGCTTAGCGCATCGGGTGCAGTTAAACTGTCGGTTGTTACAGTGGTAAATAAAATCGCCCCTGAACATGCAGCCAATAATAGTTATTATAGTAAATTTATTCCGGAAGACGGGGGTTCAATAATGTTCAACTGGTTGATATTTGGTGCCATAGGAACTTTTTTTGGAGGGATGTTTTCGGGTGTTGTATACGGACGTATGGGTAAACTAAGAATAGAGCATAGCCCTAAAATAAGCAAACGGACAAGAATTATTGCGGCAGCAGTTGGTGGATTACTTTTTGGTATTGGAAGCCAGTTTGGGCGTGGATGTTCAAGTGGTGCAGCGCTAAGTGGTACTGCTGCATTCTCGTTTGGTGGACTGTTAGTAATGGCACTAATGTTTGGCATTGGCTATGTGTTTGCATATTTTTTTAGAAAATTATGGATTTAATATTTAAAATTTAGACTTATGGGACCATTAATTCCAAATGAAATAATTACAGGTCAATGGGACTTTGTTATTGCCCTTTTAATTGGCGGTGCTTTTGGCTTTGTCCTCGAAGCATCAGGATTTTCGTCATCCAGAAATATTGCAGGAGTATTTTACGGATATAATTTTGTAGTTCTTAGGGTGTTCTTTACAGGCATGATTGTCGCCATGGTGGGACTTCTTTACTTCTCTTATATGGGTTGGATAAACATCGACTTGGTGTTTGTGCTACCAACGTATTTAAATTCCATGTTGCTGGGAGGCTTTATTATGGGCTTGGGGTTTGTAATTGGAGGCTTTTGCCCAGGCACAAGTTATACGGCAGCAGCCATTGGAAAAATTGACGGAATGGTATTTGCCGGCAGTACCCTTATTGGTATTTTCTTGTTTGCAGAATTCTTTCCGCTTTTCGAAGGATTTTATTATGCAAATAATTTAGGTAACATAACAATTGGTGAAATGTTTGGGCTTAGCAATGAAGTTATTGCCTTTGCATTTGTAGTTATTGCAATAGTTGCTTTTTATGTAACCTGGCTTATCGAGAAAAGAGTTAGGAAAAATATGACTGAATATAAATTTGAATAATCATGAATAAGAATTATTTGTTTTTGGCCCTACTGATGATATTTTTGGCTGCGGGATTATTATTTCTTCCCGAAAGGCATAATTATCAGCAGATAAAGCCTCAGGATTTAATGTGGGAAGCAGTTCAAACCACTAGGTATGTAACTGTTGACCAAGTAGCAAATATGATTATTGAAGGCGATCCAACTCTGGAGTTAGTCGATGTAAGGGATATTGATGAGTATGAAAAGTTCTCATTGAAAAATGCAGTTAATATACCTTTCGATAGTCTGTTGTGTCCCAATTATCAGGA
Organism: Bacteroidales bacterium; assembly: GCA_029933565.1. Taxonomy (GTDB): domain Bacteria; phylum Bacteroidota; class Bacteroidia; order Bacteroidales; family F082; genus BM524. Next base: position 2,267 of record JAOZNY010000013.1, on the reverse strand, counting down.
TTATCTTGGAATAGAAGATATGAATGTTATTTTTTATGGGAATGATGATATTAAGGCTGATCAGGCTTGGATGATAGCCCGCAGAATGGGGTATCAGAATTTGTATGTTATGAATGGTGGTTTGAATTCGTGGATAGATTGCATTATAAAACCACAACGACCTGAAGAAACAGCTTCATTATCGGAATTTGAAAATTATGAATTTCGAAAGGGAGCCAGCATTTATTTTACCGGTTCAAAAATTGAGACTTCAACTAATAAATCTTCTGTTAAAGTTGTACGAAGGAAAAAAGGAGCAGCGGTAGCTGGAGGATGTTAACCCCTCTGCCTTCGGCATCTCCTAGTCTCGACCGCGGTTGTAACGCGGATGGGTCAACAAGTAATAATAACATCCTCGTTACAAACGAGGACGAGAAAGAGAGTTCTTGATTTGAATAGAAACATTAAGATCAACAAAAAATTGTAAAGAAATAAGATATGCACGTACATGAATTAAACCCCAAAAGAACAGTTATTGCGATGGTAATATTTGTTGTTGTGATTGTTGTAGGGCTGCTTACATTGACTAATCCAAGATTAAAATATAATGTTGAGCCTCCACAGGCAATTACCATTACAACAGATTTTTCCTCGGGTGTAAATGCAAAAGAAATCGATAATTTGCTTTCGGCTTCAACTAGTCCTACGATATTAATTGACATTCGTAACCATTACGAATTTGCCAGAGGCCATATAGCATCTGCGATAAATATTTCGGCAGTAGAATTGCTAAACAAAGAAAATATTAAATGGTTGAATGAACTAAAAGAAGACCAAGCCACTGTAATTATTTATGGCGAGAGTCATTTGCAGGCAAACAGCCCATGGATGGTTTTACAACAGTTGGGATTTGATAATGTCACATATCTTTCTGGTGGGTACAGTAATTATATGCAATTTAAAAATACTAAAGGTGAAAATAATGAATTTGCCACTTATGAAGCCGACAAGGCAAAGTATAATTTTGCTGAGATTGCAAAAGAAACCCTAGGATCTGATGTTACAAATACTTCTAAAAAGAAGCATACAATTGTAAAACGAAAGAAAAAAGGAAAAGCAACTGCAGGTGGTTGTTAAGGAATCAAATTAATAATTTATATATTTTGAAGGGAGTTGCCTCAGGTGACTCCCTTTTTTGTTTTGAATCTCTATTTCAAACATACGAATGTCATCCTGAATGAGCAGAATCAAATATTAAGCCTAGTCCTAAAAATATTTTACTCAGTTGTTTTAAGTAGAATTTCGTAATTATTCAGGTGAGTTGCTAACTTTTCTGCTTCAATTACAATCAATTAACCTCATTTTTACTGTTATAATTTATCAGTATTTAGAATTCAAATAAATTACATCACTCTTTACTGTTAAATCCTTAATAACCAACGGTTAATAATTGTAATTGTCAGTACCACAATTCATTCAGTCCATATTTTTGAATTTATATCTATTCTATTTAGATATATTATATATAACTGATTACCCATATATTATAAAATTTCAAATGTAATTTTGTCTTCTTAAATTTTTGAAAAATAGTTTTATGAAAAAGTTTATTGATTTTCTCCTTATTGTTATCCTTCCTTGGATAATAATTTTTTGGATTGTCTTTTCGTATAATAGCGATTGGGATAAAGATTTTCAACCAACAAAAGAAATTGTAGTTAATAAAAGTCCAAAACCCGTTGACCACTCAAAGTTTGCTGTCCTGCAAAAGGAGTTTAAAAGCGGTCCCGAAGTAACAGAGGCTTGCCTGAGTTGTCATAATGGCCGAGGGCAGGAATTTATGAAAACAGAGCATTGGGTCTGGCATAAAAAAGATTCCATTCCCGGCCGTGGTGTTCACGACCTTGGTAAAAAAAATGTGCTTAATAATTTTTGTATTGGGGTTAATTCAAACGAAAAACTCTGTTCGAAGTGTCATGCGGGCTACGGCTATGGCGATAAAAATTTCGATTTTAACAATGAAAATAATATTGACTGCCTAATATGTCACGATAACACTAAAACCTATAAAAAATCGAAACCCGGAAAACAAACTAATACCGGCTCTGGTTATCCGGATCCAAGTGTTGATTTAAGTTATGTGGCTCAAAATGTTGCTCTGCCCAAACGCAACAACTGTGGAAACTGTCACTTTACCGGTGGTGGTGGTAACAATGTAAAACATGGTGATTTGGAAATGGGATTGCTAAGTGCGCATACCGGCCTCGACGGAAAAGTTGATGTTCACA
>JAOZNY010000376.1 GCA_029933565.1 Bacteroidales bacterium | reverse complement strand
GATTGTAAATAATAGTAAGTAAGCAATTTGTTTCATCTGTCTATATTTTATTTTTTATTGGTCAGATGGAACTCGCCAACCAAGTCATACCTTAATGTGATAATGATTTGCAAGGCTCGTTTCATGAAAAATATTTTTTCAAATTTAAGAAGAAAAAAAAAGCCCTTTCATATTGAAAGGGCTTTTTTATAAAATTATATATTCTTAAAAGAATGAAAGTCTAACACCTGCGTTGAAAGTAATTGGAACTCCAAGGAATACTTCGGCTGCTGATCCACTATGAGGATTAGCAATAGTTTTTCTTGTACTTCCTGTATTTTCTGTAAGCATTCTGTCAAGGTCAACTCTTTGGAAAGAGTTATATGAACTGTTATCAACAGCATCCTGAATATATGTGTTGTTTAGCATATTGAATACGTGTCCAAATATTGCAACACCAAATCTGCCTTTTATAGGAAGTTCATAATTTACGTGAGCATCAACAATAGTATATGCAGGAGATTTCCAAACCTGCTCTTTATCAGATTCATTATTTCTGCTTGTTGGGTTAAAGTATGAATAATGGTTTGCATTATAACGACCTACAAATTGAATGAACAAGCCCTTTACAGGGTAAAATGAAAGTGAAAGTCCTACTTGAGTTTGTGGAGCATCACCAACATATAAATCTTTTGTGTAAAGATGGTCTTCGAATACTACATTATTGTTCTCATCTTTTATTCTTGCATCCACATCATTTAGATATTTCCACTTTGCAAAAGATGCCACAAGACCAACACCAATAAATTTAATAGGACGGTAATTTGCTTCAATTTCAAAACCAGTGTGACGTTGATCCATACCTAAAATATATGCGATACCGGTAGTGCTTTCAGTAAGCCTAACACTTTGAGTGAAAGTTCTGTCGTTCCATGTTGTATAATAGAAGTTAGCAGCAACATTTAATTTATTGTCGAGTGCTTTGTAAGCAGCTCCAATTTCATAAGAAATAAATTTCTCATTCTCAGTTGTTGGGGCAACACTTCCATCGCTGTCGTCGATTACATTATCAAAAATAGGCACCTTAGATACATATCCTGCATTAGCAAAAATGTTAAATGTTTCAGAAATATTGTAGTTCAAACCACCTTTAATTTGAGCACCACCAATCCAATCAGCAGTAGAAACAAGTTCACCACTATTTACATCAGGATTACCATCTGTAAGTGTGTCGGCAGTAGTAAAATGATCAGTAAAACCATATTTAACCATTGAGTAACCTGCAGTTCCATAGGCAGACCATACACCATTTGAGTATTCAGCTTGTAAAAATCCACCAATCCAGTCAACAGTATTTGTATTGTTATAAGCAATTCTATCGCCTAATCTTTTTTCTTGCATTGATGCATCTGTATCAAATTCGTTACCCGTATAGGTGTATGACCCAAGGCCTAATAAATCTCTTACTTCTCTAAAGTGGTCGATTTTGGCTGTTCTCCAGTCAATACCTGCTTGCATTTTAAAAGCATCGTTGAATTTAACTTTTACTTTTGAAATAGCACCAATAGTATATTGGTTATTAACTGAGTTACGAAGGATACCTTGTCTTGAATATTCTGGATCAAGGTTATGCTCAATTGTTGAGTTCCAATCTGGAATTCTTGAAGGGCTATTATAATCATATTGGATTTTACCGTAAGTACCGGTTCCACCACCTTTACCACCTGAATAATAGAAAGTAGTAAATTGAGAGATTTTCTCACTCCACTGAGCATACCAGTTAAGGTTGGCTAATGGTTTATGGAAGAAATTTTCTCTTTCATTTAGGTAAGTCGAATTATAGCGATTGCGTGGACTTTGTTGGTTCCAACTTTGTTGTCCGGTATATGATTCATCAACATTGTTCCAGTTCTCATTGTATAAACGACCTCTATCTGATTCTGGAAATGCATCTGTGGCATAAGCTGTTCCCAGATTTCCAACACCCCAAGCATTAAGGCTGTCCATTTGAGTTTGGTCATATCCACTATAATCGTAATCGTAACTGTTGTCGTTGCCATAGATATCTTTTGCATAAGTACTATCGTAAG
>JAOZNY010000136.1 GCA_029933565.1 Bacteroidales bacterium | reverse complement strand
CCATCTAGTTTTTGTGAGGTTCCCGGCTGTGGAATATTGTTCCAGTCGTTTGAGAAATTCCCATTGAATGAGTTAACACCTAATTGCTGAACCATTGAAAATGTTGAGTTTGCAGGTGTTGTCCAATCAGGCACAAGTTCATAAATCCTAAGTTCATCAGCAGCATTACTCTGATCGTTATCGGCAATAGTAATAAATTGACCGGGAGTTCCGGCAGGGGCCCAAGGGCCATCATTATCCATAGGTAAAAGACAATGAAAGCCATCAAAAGTAGTAGGACGGTTTGGGTTATCAAATCCAATCATTGTTGGGCTGGCACCACCAGCTATCATTACATCACGCTCAAAAACATAAACATCATTTCCAGAAGAAGTATTTGTTGCCATATAATAACCATCCTCCCAAATCCCAAACTTCATATAATCAGGAGTGTCATCCACATCAAAAGACCATGAATACCATGTTCCGGTTGGATCATTGGTGGTTGAAACTGCAATAAGCATATAATCATTTGAAGTGCATAATGAAAATTCTGCGAATAACCATCTGTCAGCCTGTTCATCCCATAATACTATTGGATCTCCATTATTACAACCAGCACCTGGTAAGCCACTATCAAAAATAGTATTCAGATTAGAGGGGCCAGCCGCAGTACTACCATCAGATTTATTAAAAACCTGATAAGTTGAGTTTACTACTTGAAAATAGTACTCCACTCCCACTGTTCCATTACAATCAGGAGGATAGGAGCCGCTATTTTGCCCAGCAAAATTCGATTCAAGTTCTCTGCCTGATGTAATACTTCCCATTACTGTTTGTTCACCTGGGTCTACTGGCATATTATTAAAATCAGGAGGAAAAATATTTGGGTTGATTTTCCTATCTCTATGCTTGTTCATATAAAACTCCTCAGCAATACCAATAATCTCTTTGTGGATTGGCGCATCCCTTAAAGGAGAAGAAACGGAAAATCCAACAGGTGTTTTTATAACTGAGGGGTAAACTGTTGTGTTATTCTTTTCAAGTATTGTTTTTTGTGATTGAACATAAGTATTAACAAATAACAAAAGTATAATTGTAGTAATAATTCTCATAGATGTCCTTGTTTTAAGAAATGCAAAAATAAAATTACTTTCTCAAGTTTAACTTACATCATCATTTATTATTAAAAAAGGGTTATCACAAAAGCAACAACCCTAATAAACCAAAATTTCCTACCTTTTGGTGAAACTATTTTTATAATTGTATTTATACAAATTAATCTCTTTTCAATGAAACTCCTCGCAGCAAGTTGACGAGGTATCTCCGTCGAATCTTTATATTTATTAACGCATCAAGATGCGGGGAATAAAACCCATGAGATCCCTCGACTATCGCTCGGAATCAGTTCGGCTAAATGATTTTGAAAAACAAGATCATAGTCTCACTGATTTAATTTTCTACTTCAAGTTTACCATTAACAGTTATTGTAGCATTTCCCTCAAGGGTAAAACTATTGCAGTTTGCTCTAGTTCCTATTCCAATTATTGGTGAATTTGCTGATGCTGGTATTACAACATCACTTGAATAATCTGGCACAGCGCTACCTACCCAATTATCAGGGTTAGCCCAATCTGTTGAAGTGCTTCCATCCCAGTTTACTATGGAAATCACGAAATTTGCAATACTCACATTATCGATTGCCATATCACTTGCCCACCCATCGGTTATTCCATGAAACCTTATTCTTTGTAGTGAACATCCTTTATATGGTTTTAGATTTATTTTTTGCTCTGTCCATGCTTCACTTCCAGAAGAGTGCTGTTCACCTGTTCTTGAAAAAAGAGTTAGCCATTTGCCTTCATAAAAAATCTCCACAATAAGAGTTCCCATATAAACACCATACATATGGTAATTAAAAATAAGTTCAGGATTTGTTAATGTGGTCAAGTCAAAATATGGAGTATAAACAATTGCCGTCTTATCAGGATTATTGAGGGATGAGGCCTCTGTGTACAAATATTTTCCGCCTCCAGTAATATCGTCATCAGGTCCTGTATTATTTGATGGTGTAGTACCCGCTTCTGATTCCCAGTCAAAATCATTATCCGAATCATGCTCCCAGGCGGAAGGTATGTTTGGGGCTGACAAAGCATCAAAATTCTCAGAAAGAGGTAAACTAACTGATGATACATTGGCAGTTGAAAAACTCCATATTGTTGTACAAGTTGTTTTTGCTCCCTGATTATTTCGGGGGTAAACTTTTAAATAATAAGTTGTATTTGAATTAAGGCAATACGCCAAAACATTACTAACTTGGTTTTCTCCATTTAAAATATTTGTGGCAGCAGCATCAGTACCAAAATAAACATCATAAGAAATGGCATCTGATATCTCAGACCATTGAACAGTTGTTGTTGGGGGCAAATTAGTTGCACCATCCGTAGGATTTTCGAGAGAAGAGCAAGAACTGGGGATTGAAGTGTATTCATCAAGACCTTGGATTATTATTGAAAAATCTTGTGAACTGGCAAGTGTTCCATCGTGATCAACGGTTAAAGTATAAATACCGGCTATAGGGTTCTCAATAAAAACTGTTTCAACATTATCTACATTATTTTCTGTATTATTGCTTGCCTCCAAAGAAGGGTAATCACGATTTAATTTCCAGGGGTAATAAGTAATAGCACCTTTGGTAAGTCTCAAGTCAAGATCGTTAACCAGCATTGGAGTTGATGGATTAAGTTGTGCAGAAGTTGGTGTTCCAGATGGGTCAGTCCAAACTACAGTAACTATAAGTGGGTTACTACCAACTGTTATATTTCTTGTGTAAGTTCCACCATTACTTAATGTTTGTTCATCAATAACATTCATTCCTGTAGCATCTTCGCTAATTAATTCTGCTGCTTTTTTTGCATTTAACAAACCCCACCCAAACATATAATCGGGGCCAGGGTCAGGTCCTGCTTCATCGGCAGTATTTATTGCAAGAGCTTTAAGAGTTGCAGCTTTCATTGCTGTACTGACATGAGTATTTTGATAATGCTGTTGAAGCAATACTAGTGTGCCAACAGTGTTAGGTGTTGCCATTGAAGTTCCATTATAAGATGCATATACATTATCAGATGATCCTAATGAAGAATAAACACCAACTCCTTTAGCAACAATATCAGGTTTTATTCTACCATCGTCAGCAGGGCCCCAACTGCTAAAAGAACTCATTACTACATCACTCGGTGAATTGTATTCAGTGACTTCATTAACAGCTCCTATGGTCAAAATATTTTTAGCAATTCCTTTAGTCCCAATACAGTCATAACCATCATCTCCACCATCTTTTTCAGCAGTAGGTGGTGTTGTGTAAGGCCCATCACCCCTATCATTACCTGCCGATTTACAGATTAAATAATAAGGAGCATTGTATGCAATATCATCCAATTCTTCAGATGAAGAGTCATAAAACCCAAACTTATAATCTTCTACATCACTTATACTTGTATTACCATACCAAAGTTGATTAGAGGAACGCCACCCACGAACATAACCATAAGAGTGATTTGATATTTCCATTCCATTGGCTGCTGCTAATGCCATTTCTGCTTCGTCTTCATCCCAATCATACGATGTAAGGTTTGCTTCGTAAGCCATCCCTTTTGCTTCATCTTCAACACCAGATGCCATTATTGTGCCTGCAACATGGGTTGAGTGATCACTAATTGATGGCGCGTCACCCAAAGTAATTCTTGATCCAAATTCCTGATGAGTAGTCCTAGCCGTGCCGCCATCCCATTCTCCAACTTTACTATAACCATTTCCGGTAACATTTAACCCAAGTCCTCCACCTAAATACAATGTATTAGCCCGAGTAGTTTGCGCAGCACCAGCATTATCGGTAATATAATACTGGGGAATTCCATCTTCAATTTCCTGTAATTCCATCACACTACCATCAGACAAGATTTCTTTAATAACAAGATTATTTTTTCTTGCATATTCATCTGCCTCCTTTTTCTTTTTTTTGTATTCAATTGACTTTGATTTTGCAAAATCCTCAAGCCAGTTATTGTTTTGCTTTTGAGAAAAAACACTCAAGGAAATAACCAAAAGAGCAATTAATATAAAGTAGTTTTTCATAGTACGGAATTAAATAAATTATCCCAATAAAGGAATAATGTATCCATTAATACGGTAATAAATAATAAATGTTCGCGACAAACTTGTTTTGTAATTAATCGGGGATAAATATAAAACAAAATGCTATGAATCGCGTTTTTATTAATATTTGCCTTCACTACCCCTTTTTTGATAGTGAAAAATGGCATAAATAATTATGGATTTCATACTTAACAATCCCTCGTTTTCCAACATAAAAAAAGGGTTATCACTTATAAAAGTGATAACCCAAAGAACCAAAATTTCCTACCTTTTGGTATTATCTTAATTTAGTATTAATTCTATTGTTTTATTAGTTTTCAATTTCCAAAGTTCCTTCTATGGTTAATATTGCACCTTCTTCAAGAGTTAAGTTAAAGCACTTTGCATTAACGCCTTCCGGAATATTTGGAAAATTACCATTTACAGGTGAAGTTGGAATTGTAACATCATATGATGAATTTGGTAATATACCTCCAGGCCAATTTAAAGGATCATCCCAACTTGCAGTAGTTCCATTCCAAAGTACAACAGCCGGAATTACATTAATTGTATAATCTTCAACCTCTCCATCAAAACCAGTTTCGCAAGAAGATGGATCGGAGGAGTATTTTGTTGAAACTCTCATGGTTGTATTTCCTAACAAAGCATCAACAGGAACATAAATGCTAAGAGGTGACAAATCTGTTAATCCATCGGCAACATTAGACGCAGCACCCAAATCAAATTCTTCACCTGCATCGTCAAAATCGCAATCCTGATTCCAATCAATCCATGCTTTTGTTTGTACGGTATAATTTCCATCGGTATTTACTCTAACGCTTAAATCATGAGTACTGCCTACTTCCAAAGAAGTTGTAATTGCTGTATAATCACAAAATGAGGCAGGCTTAGCAGTTAAATTACTAATAGTATTAATTTCAACAAAAGTTGTACTAGTTGCGTAATCCATAGTTCCATCCGAAGGACACACACTGCAAGATGGTGGTTCCCCCGTGGTTGTCTCATTCCCTATTAAACTCTCTGTTGCGTAGCAGTTATCACTTGAAAAATATTCAAAAACCTCAAAATGATAATTGGTTGCAGCATCCAATAAAGTTGTAACAACAGATGTCCCTGTACCATTATAAATTACATAATTCCCAGAACCCAAATCATCACCCATAGCAAACTCAGCATCGGCAGAATATGTATTTCCTGAAACTGGATTCTGATCAACTGCACCTCCCTGTTTGGCGACTACCAAAACTGCAGTTCCGTTTCCTCTTGTCCAGTTTACTGTTAAATCGTTGTCATTAATATCGATAACTTCGAAGGATGTTGATGGCTGAGTTGGCCCTGCACAGGAGGCAGTAACAGTAATACTAATAGCATCAATTGCCATGTCTGATTTATAACTAGTTCCTGTAATTGCCTTAAATCGGAAAACAAAATTATTTGAAGTCAAATATGAATCTAAAGGTATAGTTGCCAGTAGCCATTGATTATCCTGATCACCACTTAAACTCCAGACATCAGAAGACCAGTTGCTTCCCCCGTCAGTAGAAACTTGTACAGAAAGGGTTCCCATTGATTCCCCATACATATGATAATAAAACTCTAAGTTAGCACCACCAATTGATGTAAGGTCAAAATTTGGACTTTTTACATAACCTATACTACTGTAACAACTTGAAGCTTCTGTATATAAATACTGACCCGTTCCGGAATAGTCTGCTGATGGCCCTGTATTGGATGATCCCGTTGAACCAGAGTGAACGTTCCAATCAATATCGTCACCAATTACATTTTCCCAACAATCATCTAAACTCACAGAACCATCTGCAGTACATGCTGCAGAAGGTGAACTACTCGTCCATGAATCAATATCCTGAGAAAATGGAAAACTATTTATCAATCCACAGGCTGTTGTAAAATTTTGATTATCACCATAAGAAGTACCACTTGCATTAGTGGCATAAGCTCTAAAATAATAAGTTGTCGAAGCAGAAAGTCCTGTTAAGTCAAAAAGAAAAGTACCAGTTGTTACAAGAGGGTCTGTCTGCATTTGTGTTACTCCACTTCCATTAATTACTGGAGAAGAACTAAGACCATAAACAACTCCACTTTCTGTAATTGTTTCTCCAAAGTCATCTATAATTTCTCCATTTACAGTAGCAGTAGTCGAAAAAACATTAGTTGCAGCCAAAGTTTCAACGGAAGGAGGAAAAGCGCAAGAACCTGTTAATGATAAAGTACTACAATAGGAGTAATTATCATGTTTTGAAATTGTAAGTTCAACATTTATTTCATCTCCTGAAATTGTGTAAGGAATTTCTCCATTACCAGAACCATCTATTACAGTTTCTCCTATTAACTCATCATTATGAACAAGTGTTGCTATTGCATTAGGCGTAGAACCAGAAATATAAAATATATTGTCAGCACAATCAATTGTAGAATTATGGGTAGCAGTAATCATGTTATCATTAGGATCTGCTGTCCACATTCTCATGGCAGGATCACCAAACCAATGGAATAGTTCGTATTGGTAATTATGAGATGAGGATGCTCCATTCCAATTCTGCTCCATCGCAAATAATCCCTGATTAACAACATCACCCATTGTATAAATATTATTACCCACACCAATTGTATAATTTGAACCTGTTCCTCCTGTACCAAAATTGGGATAGAGGCCCGGGTCGGACCAAATAGCATCTATCATACCTTCAGAGACTGCATCGTTAAAACCACTATAACTATAATATGCGGCAGCAACAACACCCACTGCACCTTTATTTTCCATTCTTAGGAATTTCTCGGCGAAGCAATTATCCAACTGAAATTCGCCTGTATGGCAGTTAATACTGAAAACAACCGGCAATTCCGCTCCATTTGAAAGTGCATCCATTGATGAAGTAGTATAATATGGCCTGTGCCAGCCTGAACCCCCAACATATCCATGGTCACGATGAAAAACCAAAAATTTTCCCGCATTTATTCCGGCAGTAATATCACCGGCATCTCCTGCCCAATTAAATGAGACACTCCTTAGTTCTGCAGGTATTAATTGCCCATCAGAATAAGCAGTATTATTATAATGTAATTGTGTTACATCAAATGTTGAACTAAGAAAGTAAACCCTCTCAGATGAATATGAATGTTCATCCTGCAGATAATCACGGATATCTTCACTGGTATGGCAAAATCGCCTGTCGGCATAACCATTATTATCATCATCGTCCTGCAACTGAGCACAATTTAAAATGTTATCATAAAAAGTAGAGGAAGATGGTGGTGTTTTTTCGTAATTAATTATTTTATTTACGATAACCGTAGCCTCAGACGTATTTGAAACAGAAATTCTACCATGAGCCATATCCGGATGCCAATCACTACTCCCATCCATGCAAACAAAGTACAAATCAGTTGCGAAATCATCTCCATAACTTGGGTCTTGGTGTACCTCGCCCGGAACTGCATAAGAACCTGTATGGTCTCCCAAAATTAATACATAATCAGGTTTTGGGGTCCAACTGTCGTAGCGAGTTTGTATCTCAGATTTAACCTGTGCCGCTGTCCAACTTGACTGAGAAACTACCTCAACAGTGTATCCCAATTGGCGTTTCCAGTTGGCCAAATCATTAGCATGCGATAAATATTCAGAATGTGTAATAATAATATAGTTCTTCTCACCCGACCTGTCACCATTTATGGAATTGGTTTGATTGGTATTAATTCCATCGGGGATGCTCTCGGAATTAATTATATTACGTTTTAATAGATTTGAGTAGTGCAATGAGTTTTCCTGAGCAATATAATCGAAAGAGCCTTCACCTCCTATAAATTCAATTCGATATTTAATTTTTGTGTAAACACGAATAACTCCCGTGACCGGATTAAACTGCACTGGTCGTTGTTGTACTTTTGCCAATGGAGTTCCCCTGCTTTGTGCAATATTTACAACTTCGATGATGTTTTCAGGAAAAAA
>JAOZNY010000012.1:15839-26114 GCA_029933565.1 Bacteroidales bacterium | reverse complement strand
CCACCAATAAACATCATTTCATTTTGAGTGTCTTTAATAAAAAATTCACCATAAGGGCCTGAGATAGTTACTTTGTCTCCCGGCTTACGTGAGAAAATGTAAGATGAACAGATTCCCGGATTAACATTCATGAAGCCACCTTTTTTCCTGTCCCATGGAGGAGTTGCAATTCTAATATTCAGCATTACAATATTTCCTTCAGCCGGATGGTTAGCCATCGAATAAGCTCTGGTTATTTCTTCAGGGTTCTTCATTTTAAGATCCCACATCTTGAATGAATCCCAATCTTTTTTATATTCTTCTTCAATATCCATGTCCTTGAAATCAACTTCAATTTTAGGTACATCAATTTGGATATATCCACCTGAGCGGAAGTCAAGAGTTTCTCCTTCAGGAAGTTTAACAACAAATTCTTTGATAAATGTTGCTTGTCCGTGATTTGAAACAACTTCGCATTCCCATTTTTTGATTCCGAATATTTCAGGAGCAACGGCAACTTCCATATCTTCCCTAACTTTCACCTGACAGGCAAGCCTCCAGTTGCCAGCTTGTTCTTTTCTTGAGAAGAATCCTTTCTCAGTTGGGAGGATTGAGCCTCCACCTTCGTTAACCTGAATATGGCACATTCCACAAGTACCACCTCCACCGCATGCAGAAGGGATAAAGATTTTTTCGTTTGCCAAAGTTGACAGGAGAGTTGAACCCGGTTCGGTTTCAATTTCCTTCTCCTCATTGATAATAATTTTAACTTTACCCTGAGGCATTAACTTCTTTCTGGCGTAAAGCAACAGACCTACCAACGATAGGGTTACTATGAGAAAGACAGCGATGCTTGCCCCAACAATAATACCAATTCCTACAACAAGTATATTCATTTTATATTGGTTTTATATTTTTTATAGTTTAATTCCGAGAAAACTCATAAAAGCTATTCCCATTAAGCCAGTAATAATAAATGTAATTCCAAGTCCACGAAGTGCAGGTGGAACATTTGAATAGCGTATTTTTTCGCGAATGGCTGCAATACCTACAATTGCTAGAAACCAACCCACTCCTGAACCAAGCCCGAAAGAAGTTGCTTCAGCAATATTTTGATATTCCCTTTCCTGCATAAAAAGTGAACCACCTAAGATGGCACAGTTTACTGCGATAAGAGGTAGGAATATTCCAAGTGATGCATAAAGTGCTGGAGAAAACTTCTCAACTATCATTTCAACTAATTGAACCATTGAAGCAATGATTGCAATGAAAAGAATGAAACTTAAAAAACTCAGGTCTGCGTCAATAAGTGATGCATCGAGCCAAACAAGTGCACCCGCTTTAAGTATGTATTCGTTGAGCAGATAATCGACCGGAACAGTAATGCCCAGTACAAAAATAACTGCCAACCCAAGTCCTACTGATGTTTTTACTGTTTTAGAAACAGCTAGGTAAGAACACATGCCCAGGAAGTAGGCGAAAACCATGTTGTCGATAAAAATCGACTTTATAAATATATTAAAAACTTCTTGCATAATAATTTTCTTTTAAGGTCTGCTATTAATTATCCTCTATTAGTTCACGTGTGTAATACCTTTGAACCCAAATTATTACCCCAACAGTAATAAGTGCCATTGGTGGCAGAATCATAAGTCCGTTGTTTACGTAGCCAAAGTCGTAAAGGCCTTGTGGGATTACCTGAATATCGAATAAGGTTCCTGAACCAAGCAGTTCGCGGAAGAATGCAATAATAATAAGTATGATTCCATATCCTAATGCGTTTCCAATTCCATCGAGGAAGGCAGGCCATGGTTTGTTTGCCATTGCAAATGCCTCGAGGCGACCCATAATAATACAGTTGGTTATAATAAGCCCCACAAATACTGAGAGTTGCTTGCTTACGTCATAAACAAATGCTTTCAGCACCTGGTCAACAAGGATTACCATTGTTGCAATAACTACAAGTTGAACAATAATCCTAATACGTGGAGGTATGCCATTTCTAAGTAGTGAAATCACAACGTTGGAAGCTGCCATTACCACCAAAACCGAAATTGACATTACAATTGCAGGCATAAGTTTAGCCGTAACTGCAAGTGCCGAACAAATACCCAAAACCTGAACCGTAATCGGATTTGATAAGTTGATAGGGTTTTTTATCAACTTCATATTTTTAGGTGAGAACAATGGTTCTCTTTCTTCTGTGCTCATCTTGGATCCTCCTTTTCTCTTTCTATATATGGTAAATAACCATCTATTACATTTGCTATCATTTCACCAACTGCATCACTGGTAATTGTTCCTCCAGAAATGGCATCAACACCATGTATTTGCTCGTTGGCAGGCATTGTTTTCACACCGCCTTTTTTTACTTTTATCGATTTAAACTTACCTGATTCATCAAAGATGGTTTTTCCTGCAAATTGTGAGGTAAAACCTTTAGTTGTTATTTCAGCACCAAGTCCTGGTGTTTCACCTTTATGGTCAAAAGTTACACCCTTTACAGTATTGAGGTCGGCATTTAAGGCCATATTGCCCCAAACAGGTCCCCATAAACCGGCTCCTCTTAATGGAAAAATGTAAGTTTTAATGCCATCTTTTTCAACTATATAAATTGGTAGTTCAAAATTTTCACCTTTTTTCTTTTTATAAAGTTCGGTTTTCATGTTAATCTTAAAGGCTTTGCCATCTTCTTTAGCACCTTCCTTAAATGATTCAACAACATTACCATTCTGGTCAACAACTATCTCTTCAACAACATATTTATTGAATAATTCGATGGTGTTTTCTGTTTCTACCCCTTCAATTTGCGCAGAAGCCAGAATGCCGCCCATTTTTTCGATGGCCATATTTCTGTCCTGAAATGGCTTTAGTAATACAGCCGATGTTGAAAGGACTGCCGCAGCAATTATTACCATAATGGCCGCGTATCTGAAAATATATCCGTTAGTGTACATATAGGAATATTTTTAATTTTTTAATTACTTATAACTTTAAGCCTCTTGAGCCTTTTCTTAATATTCCCCTCAATAACATAATGGTCGATTAATGGGGCAAATACATTCATTAGCAGTATTGCCAGCATCATGCCTTCGGGATATGCCGGGTTGAAAACCCTGATAAGTACAGCAATCATCCCAACAAGGAAACCGTAATAGTACATGCCTTTGTTGGTTTGTGCGGCAGTAACCGGATCGGTTGCCATAAATACAGCACCAAATGCAAATCCTCCCATAATTAAATGGTAGTAGGCCGGCAGTTCCATATATTCGTTTGCCCCCCATAAGTTGAACAGCAAGCCCATAATGTAACCGCCTGCAAAAACAGTGAACATCACCCTCCAGTTAGCGATACCTGTAATAAGAAGTATTGCTGCTCCAATGAGAATCATTAATGTTGATGTTTCACCAACTGATCCGGGGATAAAACCCATAAACATATCGTAAACTGATGGGAAGTTGTCGAAGTTTCCAACAAGTGCATCTCCCAGAGGGGTTGCTCCTGAAAAGGCATCTGCCTTATCTGAAATCCATACTTTATCGCCGGAAATATTTCCAGGGTAGGCAAAGAACAAAAATGCCCTTGCTACCAAAGCAGGATTTACAATGTTCATTCCGGTGCCACCAAAAACCTCTTTGCCAAAAACTACTGCAAAGGCTACAGCAACTGCAAGTTGCCATAATGGAATGTCGGCAGGGACGATCATCGGAATTAAGAGACCGGAAACAAAGAATCCTTCGTTTACCTCATGGCTGCGGATTTGCGCAAATAAAATCTCAAGTCCAAGACCAACACCATAGGTTACAATTATTATGGGCAACAGTTTAAAGAAGCCATATAAAAACATTGTAAAATGATCGGGGCTTTCGCCATACGACAAAAAATGTTGGTAACCTACATTCCACATTCCAAACAATAATGCCGGGATAAGTGCAATGAAAACGGTGATCATGGTTCTTTTCATGTCAATGGCATCGCGGATATGCGATCCTGACGAAGTAACCTTGTCGGGCACAAAGAAAAGCGTTTCGGCTGAATCAAACATAGCATGCAGTTTCTCCAGTTTGCCACCCTTTTCAAAATGTGGTTTTTGTTTATCTAAAAAATTTCTTAAAGCTTTCACTCTTATATTGATTTTCGTTTTTACTAGCTCATTTCCTTACGCATCAAATCGAGGCCCTGGCGCACGATTTTCTGTATTTCGGTTTTTGATGTGTCGATTACTTCACAAAGAGCGAAGTCTTCATCATCAATTTCATAAATTCCCAATTCTTCCATGAGGTCGATGTCTTCAACCATAATGGCTTTTATGAGTTGCAATGGATAAATGTCGAATGGGAAAACCGTTTCAAATTTACCTGTCATTACAAATGCCCTTTCGCCACCATGAAGGTTAGTGTCGAGTCTGTACTTACGGTTTTTGAAAAGTTTTGAAATGAAAGTTCCCGAAACACTAAATTTATTCATTCCGGGTAAGATCCATCCAAAAAACTCATGGTAATCACCTTCTGGAATTACAGTGGCCATTGAATGGTAATAGCCCATAAAACCGTCTTTGTAAATTTTTTCGCCTGTAAGCACATCGCCACTGATAAATCGGTTGTTATCGCTTTTGATATTGCCGCTACACATATTTGTTATGCATGCTCCAACAAAAGATTTGTAATATCTAGGGTTGTTTACCTCCGAACCTGTAAAAGCAAAAACTCTTTTGGAGTCAACTTTTCCGCTAAGGAAAAAATTACCTATTGCTATTACTTCCTGCGGATTGGCATACCAAATTACTTCACCTTTATTTATTGGGTTGACCCTATTGGCGTGAACACTCACATTACCTGAAGGGTGTGGGCCTGCAAAAGTGTTTATCTGAACATTTTTTGAATTAAGGAAAACCTTGGAAAGATTTTTCTCTTTGTGGATGTTCAAATATACTTTACCGGTGGTAAGTTTTGCAAGCACATCAAGCCCATGCTGAAATGCATCTCCCTGACCATGCACAATAAGATCGAAATCGGGTGCCAATGGCGCAGAACTAAATGCCGATACAAAAATGGCTTTTGGCTCAATTTTGGGGTCAGCAATTGTAGAATATGGTCTTTGCCTAATCATTGGCCAGATTCCACTTTCCAACATTTTTTCTATAATTGTGTCCTTGTTAAGGTCAGCAATATCTTTTGTGCCAAAGTCTTCCGACTCGCCTTTTCCATCGCTTTCAACAATAATTTCCAGTAGTTTTCGCTTCGCTCCCCTTACCAGCGATTTTATTTCTCCGCTAACAGGCGACGAAAACTTAATATCTGGTCTGTATTTGTCAAAAAATAGGGGGCTGCCAGCCTTAACTTTATCACCTTCTTTTACAAGCATTTTTGGAAAACAGCCAATAAAATCGGTGGGTTTTATTGCAAACCGCTTGGCATTCAAGTCAACGATGGTTTTTTCGGCATCACCTAATAATTTGATGTCGAGGCCTTTATTAATAATGTAGTCTGTTGACATATGTAAAATGATTCATGTTTAATTTGTGTGCGAATTTATAAAATATCCATGAAGAATTAACATCTGTTATGATTTTAGCAAAATTTGTAATTACTCTAAATAAGTGTGTTTTCTGTTAAGCATCTCACTATCGATTAATTGTTTTTGTAATTTGCAGTGAATTAAAATATTATGTGAATTTTTCTGTTAGTTGATTAACAGAATGTGGGTTTGCCCAAGTACATAAATAAAGCAAATTATTGCCAATTGTAAAATTCCAAAAATTGATTGCAGGTCTGGTCTAATTTTTATCTGAATCCTCAATTTCTTGCAGTTCCGAAACTGCATTCTTGCTCAAAGCATTTACCGCACTACAAACTTTCTGCTTCCACTTACTCTGTTGCTAACTGTAGCAGTGGCAATGTATATGCCCGATACCCAATCCTGAACAGATATTGATAATTGTGTACTGTTTTTCTTAAGGCATTTCTCAAACATTACCTTTCCCATTTGATCCATTACTTTCACCACAATTTCTTTCTGATTAATGCTCTTTCCAAAATCAATTACAACAATGGTATTTGAAGGGTTTGGGTAAATCGAAAGACCTCTTTGTTCTATTTCTTCTTGCCCAACTGTTATATCACAATCCATATTTCCAAAAATTGGCACATAGTTTTCACCATAGCAAATTAAGTGTGATGTGCTCTCAAAGGGCTCATCCATTGATTCAAATAATCCTTGTTGGTGTCCTACTCCTTCAATCATCCAACCACAATACGAATAATCATCTTCAAAATTGAAGCGTGTTCTGTATTCTGTTCCTACCATTACAGAATCTATTGATTCGATTATTTTACCATAATAACAAATATTTGAAAAGAGTGTATCTCCTACATTTAAAGTGAAGTCCATAAACAAACCGGGCGACTCATATGGTCTGTAGCCATAAACTTTTCCGTTTTCTGTTCTTATTCCTCCAACAAAAATACCTTGATAATAACTACTGCAGGTACAAGGATACTGAGGATTTACAGAAGAGCACCAATGGTAACCTTCTTCATAAACTTTAGAATATTCTTTTCCTCCTATTGTTGTAGTGCCATCTATATAGTAAATAGAGCTATAGTGATAAACACAAGACTCATCATTATGTTGTCTGGATATTCTCCATACAGAAGTTGAATCAACAGGTATTGGAATTACATTCTGTGCTACTGCTACAATGCTTAATAAAGCGATAAAAAGTAATAAAACAATTTTTTTCATGTTGTTCTTAGTTAAGAATGAATGTAAAGATAATAGAATTTTATAAATTGAAACAGAAATATTAATTCGTTAGGTTAAATAATTATCCTCCTTAATCTAAAAGGTGTTTCAAATTTTTTAATTTTGAAAATACTTTGTTTGTCAGATAATCGTTTCAATAATTAGAAGTTTAAAATATGAATAACATAAATTTACAATTTAATAGATCATATCTTTTATTGTTAATCATTTTTGTAAGTAATATTTTACTTTCTCAAGTAATTAATGATGACAAAACTTACGACCCCAATATTCAAACTGTACTATTACACGAAGCAGGTGTTCAGTTGACTGATCCCATAATTGTGTTGGGTCTTGGCAAAAGGTTGCAACTTTCGTTTGACGATATGAGCGACGATGCATATATTTTTAGATATACTCTAATTCATTGTACTTCCAACTGGGAAACCTCCGACCTTGAGCAGATTGAATATATTGACGGCTATTTTGAAGATGACATTGTTGATTATGACTTTTCGTTGAATGCTGTGCCTCAGTATATTCATTATGATCTTGTTTTTCCATCCCGCGATATGAAACTCAAATTATCGGGTAATTATATAATTAAAGTTTACCTCGATAGTCCTGAAGATGAGAATGTAATACTAACAAGAAGGTTTTTTGTTGCTGAGCCTTTAACAAGAATTGACGCAAGTGTACCTTACTACCCTAAACAGCTGGAATATACAAGGCTTAAACATCAAATTAATTTAAAAATACACACACCCGATCTTTTTGCATCGGAACCTGAGCAGAGAATTAATGTTACAATTAGGCAAAACGGGCGTTGGGACAATATGAAATCTGGCCTTAAACCTACTTCAATAATGATGAACGAACTGGATTATAATTATCCGAACGGGATAGTTTTTGATGGTGGAAATGAATTCAGAAATTTCGATATGAAGAGTTATTGGTACCAATCGCCACAGATAAGAAGAATAATTAGTGATGAAAATGGCTACGAAGTAATATTGCATACCGATGGCCCAAGAAAAGATAAACCTTACGAAAGTCTTGAAGATATTAATGGTGTGCGCTATATTAAAGCCCGGCCAAATCAAGAAACCGCCATTGAGGGAGAGTATGCATGGGTTGAGTTTACGCTTAATCATAAAAAAATTGAAAATGCCAGTGTTTATATTTTAGGTCAACTTAACGATTGGCATCTTGATGGTAAAAGCAAAATGAGGTTTAACGGACAAACTAATCAATATTATGGGGAGATGTTCCTGAAACAGGGGTATTATAATTATAATTATGTGGTTGTTCCAAATGGAAAAACTAAAGGGGATATTACAATTATAGAAGGCGATTATTGGGACACCTTTAACGATTACTCCGTTTATGTATATTATAGGGAAAGGATGCCTGAATACGATAGGTTGGTAGGCTACCTAAAGTTTAGTTCGCATTAATGCTATTCGTACCTCAATGATTCAATGGGGTCGAGTTTGGCTGCTTTGTTTGCAGGAATTATTCCTGATAATAGGGCTACTACAAAGGTAATTCCAATACCCATAAACATCCACATCCATGGTATGAGAAATGAACTGCCTGTGGATAAGGAAACAATATTTCCAATTAGAATTCCCATAATAACTCCCAAGAGTCCACCAATTTGTGCAATTACAACAGCCTCAGCCAAAAACTGATTTCTGATGGTTTTGCTTGTTGCGCCAACTGCCTTCCTAATTCCAATTTCACGTGTACGTTCTGTTACAGAAACCAACATAATGTTCATTAGGCCAATTGCCGCACCAAGCAGTGTTATCAAACCAATAACTGTGGCTCCAATCTGAATTTTGCTTGTAAGTTTAATGAGCATATTTGCAACATTATCACTTTTTATTATTGCAAAGGAGTCGTCGTCGCCAACTTTGTCGCCTCTTATTTTTCTGAGTAGTCCGGTGGTTTCCCCAATAGCAGCATCCATTTCTTCCTGACTGTTTACCATTACACTAATCCTGAAGTTCATGTTTGGCCTCGAAAAATACTGGCGTACATTGGCAATGGGAATCATGCACGAACGGTCGCCACTAAAACCAATGCTTGACCCCCTTTCTTCCAATATCCCAATTATCCGATACTTGCCCGGACCTATGGAAATTATTTTCCCGATAGGGTCTTCCTTATCGGTAAATAGTTTTTTGTAAATCTCATTTCCAATTATGGCAACATGATTGCCTCCTAAAACTTCGTTAAGTGTAAAAATCCTGCCCCTTGCAATTTCAAGCCCCGCTGCTTTAATATAATTTTCATCTATGCCCATTACCTGAATATTAGGGTTTGTTTTTTCCGACTCATGTTTTATGGTGGCTGTACCTGTACCGTAAGTAAAAACCGAAGCAATTGCAGGGAATTCATATTCTTCTTTAAACTGCATGGCATCTTGATAACTTATTGGTTCGTATGACTTTGCCCTTCGGCCTTCGCCTCCAATGTGTACTCTGATGTCTCTGTTTTGAACATTGAAAGTATTGGAACCCATCATTGCAAAATTATCGTTCAGAAAATACTCTACTGCATCGATGGCCGTTAAAATTCCAACTAATGCCATTATTCCAAATGCAATTATTAAAACAGTTAAAACCGTCCTCAACAAATGACTTTTTATTGAAAGGAATGAAATCCGCAGATTTTCTTTTATCAGCCTGGTGTTGGTCATTGTTTAGTTATTGTTTATTAAATGTCATTAGTCATTTATTGTCATTAGTCATTGGTTGTTAGTCATCTGACTATTTTGCATTTTATCTCTTGATTCTTTTTTCTTTAATCGTCTTTAACTCCAAAAGCAAGGTCTCCGGCATCGCCTAAACCAGGAACAATGTATGCCTTAGTTGTTAGTTCATCGTCAATCTTACCAGTCCAAAGAGTTACATCTTTTGATGAGAATTGTTTTTTTACTTTAGCAATGCCCTCGTAGGCAGCAAGAACAGTAACAATGTGTATTTTTTTTGGTTTGCCTTTTTGCAGTAGTCCATTTAGTGCCGCCACCAGCGAACCTCCTGATGCAAGCATGGGGTCACTAATAATTAGTGTGCGATCTTCAAGGGTTGGTGTCGAAACGTAATCGAGTTTGATTATAAAATCTTCGTTATTTTCGTATTTACGGTAAGCCGAAACAAAGCCATTATCGGCATCGTCAAAATAATTTAACAGTCCTTGATGCAATGGTAAGCCTGCCCGAAGTATGGTAGCAAGAACAGGTTTCTGCACGGGTAGTTTCATTTTTGCAGTACCCAAAGGTGTAATAATGTCTTTTTCTTCGTAGTCAAAAGTTTTGCTAATCTCGTAGGCAAATATTTCGCCAATACGCTGCAGATTTCTTCTAAACCTAAGACTATCCTTTTGTATTTTTTCATCCCTTATCTGCGATAGGAATTTGTTGAAGATTGTATTGTTTAGACCTAATTCGTGTACCATGACTTAATTATTGATACCTACAAAAGTAAAAAAAAGAAATAAGAAACAAGAGAAAAGATAAAAGAAAAATGATGGAGTAATGGAGTA
>JAOZNY010000012.1:12039-15739 GCA_029933565.1 Bacteroidales bacterium | reverse complement strand
TGGAGTATTGGAGTGTTGGAGTATTGGAGTGTTGGAGTGTTGGAGTATTGGAGTGTTGGAGTGTTGGAGTGTTTCCTTCGCTAAAGTTACAATGGATAAGTGAAGTGTCAGCCGGTGAATCTCCATGCAAGTTCAAATATTCACCTGCTGACTGTATCTGGGAGATTGCCGCGGCTGCACCACTAATAGCAACTTTGTGTAATAGGCTATAGATTAGGGTTGTCTAATTTTTGAAATATTGAATATTGAACACCGAATATCCATTCTTGAAGTCGGCTCTGTTTTTTACTCAAAGTTCGATATTCATTTTTCTTTTGTCATGGCGCTTCACTGACTCCTTTTCCAAGGTCTGAATACTCGAATGGCAGATTTTTTGAGTATAGCTAAAGAATAAATATCCGCCTGCTGACTGCGAGCAAAGCCTTAAAAAGACTTTAAAAGCATCACAGTACTATCCTTATCTGTAAGTTGAATAAATGGTTCGGGGATAGTTGTTGAAAATTCCCTTACTGCTTGCATAATTCCCGGCCAGTCGGGGTTGTGGTCGTGGATTAGGATTAGTCCACCTTTTTCCATTAAAGGATAAAAATACTCCAGCCCGGCCAATGTTGGGTTATATAAATCAGCATCCATGCTTACAAGTGCATATTTTATTTGTTCAATATCTTGTGTTGTTTGAGGGAAATATCCCTTATGAAACACAAATTTAGAACTGCTGAGCAATTTTGAAACCTGATCGATGGAGGTGTCGGCAAAATTGTGGGTGGTATAGGTTGCCGCTTTTCCGGTTTCGTCTTTCAGGTCTTTTTCAGTAAATCCCTCAAAAGTGTCGAACAAATGAAACTCGCGTTCAGTATCCATTAAATGCAGGATGTTAGCAGTTACACCTTTGTAAACACCAAGTTCGGCAAACGCACCTTTAATATTAGTTTGTTTTAACCGCTCCACCTGAAACCAGAAATTAAAGAATCGATCCTTGTCGGGATATTTCTTTGAGGCCTTAAATAACTCTTTGTCAACCTTTCCCTGTAATAATAACTTTTTCCAAATCAGGGGTTCATAATTTCTACCAAAAAATTCTGTGTAGAGATAATAAATACCAAATATTATTAGCGATGCTACTAATAGTAATTGAATTATATTAAAAGTTGTAAATTCCATTTTTGTTTTATTTAAAGAGAGTACAAGATAATACTAAATTTATTAATGGTGAAATAGCTTGTTCCAATAACTAATTTCTGTATTTTTATTTTGCTTCATGAAAAATGTTTAGTTCAGAATGGCTGAGTTCGAGGCCTGAGAAGGCTTTAGTTTCAGGAGTTTACTTTGGTAAATGACTAGGTTTAAAGTCAAACATAACGATGAAATTGGACATTCTGAACAAACACAACCTATACAATTTCGGCAACAACAAAAGTACTGCCCCCAATAAAAATAAGGTCGTCGAGGCCAGCATTATTCTGTGCAATATGGTAGGCTTCACGAACCGACGAATAGGTTTTTCCATTAAGCCCCGCCTTGAATGCGTATTCCTGTAATACTTCTTCGTCCATTCCTCTGGGAATATCAGCTTTGCAAAAATAGTAAGTTGCATTTTTAGGAAGCAGATAAAGAATGCTATCAGGTTCTTTGTCATTTACCATTCCAAATATAAAGTGGAGATTTTTATAAGGGGTCTGTTTTATTTGCTGCATAACAGCCTTTATCCCATCGGTATTATGTCCTGTATCGCAAATTGTTAGTGGATTGCTGCTAATTATTTGCCAACGCCCTTTTAAAGATGTGTTTTTGATAAGGTTAGCAAGTCCATCCTTAATTTCCTCCTTACTTACATGAACACCTTCAAGCATTAAATCCATAATAATTTGTATGCTTGTGGCTATATTTTCTTCCTGATAAGTTGCAAGCAGGGGAGAAGCGGCTTTTTCAACAAGCATTTGGTTCTCAACCCAAATATCAAAATAGCGATTATTGTTATCAGTAGTTTCGAGAAATTTAAGTTCAACATTATCTTCAACAAAAGTAATTGGGGCTTTAAGCAAATTTGCTTTTGCAAGAAATATATCTTTTATCTCGCTTTGCTTTTTGCCTATTACTATGGGTACTTCCTGCTTAAAAATACCTGCTTTTTCTACGGTAATTTTCTCCAGAGTATCGCCAAGGAATTGAGTGTGGTCGAAACCAATGTTAGTGATGGCAGTAATCACGGAATTACAGATATTTGTGGAGTCCAGTCGGCCACCCATTCCAGTTTCAAGTATTGCAAAATCAACATCTTCAGTGGCGAAATAATCGTAAGCCATGGCAACGGTCATTTCAAAAAATGAAGGTTTCAATTCTTCCAATATCGCTTTGTTGTTAGCAACAAAGGAAACAACGTTTTCCTCAGGTATCAATTTGCCATCAAGTCTGATGCGCTCCCTGAAATCTTTTAAATGTGGAGAAGTGTAGAGTCCTATTTTATAGCCTGCTTCCTGGAGTATGGAAGCAACTATGTGTGAAACACTCCCTTTTCCGTTGGTGCCAGCAATGTGGATGGCTTTAAAACTGTTTTGTGGGTTTTTTAACTTTTCGAGTAAATCGATGGTTGTTTGCAGATCAGATTTGTAAGCAGCTTTTCCAATGCGTTGGTACATTGGTAATTGACTGAAAAGCCAGTTTATGGTTTCTTTGTAATTCATTGTGAAATTTATGATTGCAAAGGTAAGCCGAAAATTATTATTTCAACAACACAAATTTATAGGTAATAGTTCCTCTTTGAAGTTCTTCGGCAGTTGGGTCACTCTCAAACTTTGAATTTTTAGCAGCATCAACAGCAACCTTCTTTAAGTTTTGGTCAAGAATGTCGGTGCCTTTGGCTCTTACCTGGGCTTTTTTTACATTTCCCTCACGGTCGACCCAAATGCTTACTACAACAGTGCCTTGCTCTTTAAAATCCGTGCTTGGTTCATCAAGGTATAAGTTACCTCTTCCACCTAAATAAAATGAAGTGCCATTGCCTTTTCCACCTTTGCCATCGTATTTGTCGCTGTCTTTAAAGCCTTCAGGTTTGCCCTGATCGCCAATGCCTCCGGCAATACCCTGATTAGTGCCTTGGGTATTGTTATTGGCATTACCTTGATAGAGTGCGCGCTTGTTGACAACTGGTGCAGGTTTGGCCTCAGCTACTTCCTCAACAATTTCTTCGGTAACAAATGTTGAATCAATAGGCGTTTCAGTTATTTCCTCTTCTTGTTCTTTGATGGGCTCAGGTTCTTTCTCTGGTTCTTTTTCCGGCTCCTTTTCAATCTCTTTTGGCTCCTCAGGTTTTTCTTCAACTATTTCTTCGATCACTGGGGCCTCTTCAATATTTTGCTCTATTATTTCTTCTTTCTGCTCAACAGGCTCTGGTTCAGGTTGGGGCTGGGGTTGTACTATCTTCGGCGGAGTAGGGCTTGCAATTGGTGGAGGGGTCTCACTTTGCACATTGCCAAATCCTGTTTCATCATATCCAAAGTTGATTTCGACACCCTCTTCGCCAGGAAGTGGCAATGGAGTTCTGAGTGCAATTAGAAACAAACTAATAATTACAAGTACATGTACTATTATTGTCCCAATTACTCCTCTACGTTTGTCTTTGTCAATCCTTGGTTTTCCCATTTTTATTTACAGTCATTTTGCCTTAGGCGAGAAATGTTGTCATTGGTCATTAGTTGTCATT
>JAOZNY010000012.1:0-11939 GCA_029933565.1 Bacteroidales bacterium | reverse complement strand
GTTGTCATTAGGCATTGGTTGTCATTGATCATTATAACTAAAACTCACTTTAAACTTTAAACTTTAAACTCTCTATCTCCCTTTTGGCTTAGTCGCTAGTATTACTTTATGTTTAGTTCCATTTTTGTCATTAATACTATTTACAGCATCAATTACTACAACAATATCTTGTACAGTAGCAGTTTTATCAGAACGTAGAACAACCGAAGCCGCATCGTCGTTTCTTATGGCACTGTAAATTACGTTTTCTAAGTTAGATGCTTCAACTCGTCTTTCCTCCACATAAATATTTCTGGCTTTGTTAATATAAACTGTTACAGTTTGTGTTGCCATGGTTTTACTGTTGCTGTTTGGCAGAAGAAGTTTAATAGCATTAGGAGCCACCAATGTAGAGGTCAACATAAAAAATATTAAAAGTAGGAATACCAAATCCGACATGGAAGCCATACTGAACTGTGTGTCCCTTTTATTTCTCATTTCAATAGCCATAATTTAGAATTTTGTTTTTTAAATGCTATTATTTGGCCGGCTCATAAAGAACGTCCATAAACTCAGTGGCATTAATTTCAAGTTTGTAAACAACTTTTTGAACTCTGGCCACAAGGATATTATAAAAAATATAAGCTGTAATTCCTACAATAAGTCCTCCCACGGTTGTAATCATTGCCTGATAAATTCCTTTAGAAAGCAGTTCGATATTAATATTGTTACCCGCCATCGACATATCGTAAAAGGCCCTGATCATTCCAATTACTGTACCTAAGAACCCTAGCATTGGCGCTGCACCGGCAATAGTAGCAAGTCCTGCAACATTTTTCTCAAGTTTTGATATTTCTAATTTCCCTATATTTTCAATGGCTGCACTAATGTCGTTAAGAGGTTTCCCTACTCTTGAAAGTCCTTTGTCGATCATTCTACCAATGGGTGAGTTATTGCTTACACAAAGTGCTCTTGCCGATTCAAGTTTGCCTTCATGGATGTAAGTTCTAATGTTATTCATAAAACTTTTATCCTCTTTAGCAGCCCTGCCAATAACAAAGTACCTTTCAAAAAAGATGTAAAATGCAACTACCGAAAGCAAACCAATTATACCCATAATCCAGCCTCCTTTTAATACGAGGTCGAGTATTGGAAGTGTAATTTCATCTTCGCCACCTGTAATTAGGTTTTGTGCTGTTTCTGTTATTTGCAAAATAATTCCAGTCGTCATATTCGTTTTATTTTTCTAATGATTTGCGAATTTACTGTTTAAGAATATCTGATTTATCAACAGTTTATATGTTTTAAACATTTTCCTGTTAGTACAAACTGTTTTTGTTGCGAATTATTGTTGCTGCTTGCTTGTTAAAGGCTATTGCTGCTATGAATGCTGTGGCTGTTAAACCATGAATCTACTGTGTCTCTATTTAGACTAGCTATAAATTCACATTATATTCATATATTTACATACACTATATATATTATAAACGTTTACTTTTTTACTTTTGCGGCCATTATTAATCAAATAAAATTATGACGGTATGTTTATTTTAATGATAGTAGTTTTTGTTCTTGGTTATCTGATGATTGCGCTCGAACATCCATTAAAGATTGATAAGGCAGCATCGGCTTTGCTGCTTGGCACTTTAGTTTGGGTAGTTTATATAATGAATGTTGCTGATATTTTGAACTTGGGTTTTAGTGATGGTTGGGAACATTTCCTACACAGTACTTCCTTGTCTGACTACACAGATAAATACCCTGAAGCTTCGCTTTTGGAACAAATGAAGCATTTTGTAATTAATCACGAAATTATTCACCATCTTGGCGATATTTCACAGATTTTGTTTTTCTTACTTGGTGCAATGACTATTGTTGAAACTATTGACCAGCATCAGGGTTTCAAACTAATTACCGATAAGATTACAACAACCAATAAGGTTAAACTCCTTTGGATTCTCAGTATTCTTACTTTCTTCATGTCAGCATTGTTGGATAACTTAACTACAACTATTGTGATGGTTGCTCTTTTAAGGAAACTTATCGATGATAAGAAAACAAGATGGTTTTATGCAAGTATGGTAGTAATTGCTGCAAATGCAGGAGGTGCTTGGTCGCCTATTGGTGACGTAACAACTATTATGCTGTGGATTGGCCAGCAGGTAACTGCGGGTAACATTATTACAATGGTAATTGTACCTAGTATTTTCAATTTGCTTTTCCCACTTATTGTAGTTTCATTTATGATGAAAGGTAATGTTGAGAAGCCAAAATTGAGTGCCGATGAAACCAGAGAATTTACAACTGATAAAGAACGAAAGTTGCTTCTTTTTATGGGAATAGCAGCGCTGTTGTTTGTGCCTGTATTTAAAACAGTCACTCATCTTCCCCCTTATATGGGCATGTTATTTGGTTTAAGTGTAATTTGGATTACTACTGAACTTTTACACAAAAATAAATCAATTGAAGACCGTCGTAAACTGACAGTTATTGGTGTTTTACGTAAAGTTGATGTTCCGACAATATTCTTCTTTTTAGGAATACTATCGGCAGTAGCAGCCCTTGAGTCCGCAGGTCATCTACATCTTTTGTCAGAATACTTAGATGAGAATGTTCATAATATTTATGGAATAAACGCAGCAATTGGAGTTTTGTCTGCAATTGTTGATAATGTACCATTAACTGCCGGTGCTATGGGGATGTACCCAATTATGACAGAGGCATTAGCTCAGGCTTCAGTTGAACCTGAATACATGATGCATTTTGTACAGGATGGTGCATTTTGGGAATTGTTGGCTTATTCTGCGGGTACAGGTGGTAGTATTTTAATTATTGGTTCTGCTGCAGGTGTTGCTGCTATGGGACTTGAAAAAATTGATTTTATCTGGTATATGAAAAAAATCAGTTGGTTAGCTCTTATTGGTTATTTCGGTGGTATTTTAATATACTGGTTACAGGAAATACTATTTTTCCACGGATAATCATAACAAAATATTTACTTAGAAAGCGGTCTGTTGGGCCGCTTTTTTTTATGGAAGAAATATTACTCCTCCAGAGCAATCATCTTTTGCCCCTGTAACAGATGCCAAGCAGTTTGTTTGGTTTAAATTACGCAAAACTCCCATAAATGCAAAAATAAGGGCTTCTTTAAAGTCAATGGTTTTGTTATCAGGAACAATTATTTCGTGTTTTATTTCGCGTTTTATAGCAGTCACCAAAAAACTGTTGTGAGTACCACCACCACTAATTAATAGTTTTCCTTGAGCTAAGTTTTTAATAGCATTGTTTGCTTGAAAAGCAATATGTTTAACAACAGTAAAAAGTTTGTCTTCCAGAGGGCAGTTAAAGTTGTCAACAACATTTATAAAGTTGGTTCTAACATATTTGTTGCTGAGTGATTTTGGGGCTTGTAGCCGGAAAAATGGGTCAGAATTCAGCAGATTGAAAAGTTCTCTGTTCATCTTACCCAGACTGGCAATATTTCCATTTGCATCGTAGGGCTTTCCTGCCTGAAGGCTTAGGTGATTAAGAATCTGGTTTGCACCACAAATATCAAAAGCAGTCATTTGTCCGTTTTCTTCAAATGAAATATTTGCAATACCACCAAGGTTAAGGCAGAAATCAAATTCACCAAAAAGATATTTATCGCCAATTGGAACCAAAGGTGCGCCTTGTCCTCCCAGCATAATATCTTTAGTACGAAAGTCGCAAATAGTTTTTATTCCTGTTTCGCTTGCTATTATTTTTCCATTACCTAATTGAAAAGTAAAGCCCTGTGCAGGCTCGTGAAAGATTGTATGGCCGTGGGAAGCGATTAAATCTGGTTTGATCTTGTATTGTTTTAGGAATTCATTTACAAAACCTGCTGTTAACTTTCCATACTCAATATCGGTTTTTGCTATTTCTTTTGCTTTTTGCTTAGGTAGTTCCCTGAGTTTTAGCAGCCATTCTTCATTGTAAGTAAATGTTTGAGCTTTTATAATTTTGTATTCCCATTTGCTATCTTCAAAGTAAAATTCACAATGAGCAATGTCAAGCCCATCTAAAGAACTGCCGGACATTAAGCCTAGTATTGTAAACTTCTCCATTTTATTTTATACAGTTTTTTTAACTAAAGAATCACAATATGTCCAAAAGGCTTTCTAGTTTCATTCCTCTTGAACCTTTTATCAATATGGTTTTATTATCAAGTAAATTTTTTGTCAGATAGAATTTAAGTTCCTTTGTTGTAGCAAATGAGGTAAAGGAATTCGTTTTTCTTAAATTGTAAAACTCATCTCCCACAAGGTAAACATTTTCGAAACCTACAGATTTTAGTAGTTCAATAATCTTTTGGTGCTCTTCACCTGAACTTTCACCAAGTTCAAACATATCGCCCAGAATCAATACGGGGCTGCGAGAGGCAAAATCATTAAAACTCCTGATGGCATTGTTCATGCTCACCGGATTTGCATTGTAAGCATCTAAAATTAGTTTGTTGTGTTTTGTTTTTACTTGTTGTGATCGGTTGTTGTCGGGTTTGTAGTTTTCAATCGACCTGCAGATTTTTACTGGGTTAATATCAAAATACAAACCACTGGCAATTGCAGCCATAATATTTGGGAAGTTGTAACTTCCGTAGAGATTACTTTTTATCAAATATTTCTTGCTATTCCACTCCCACTCAATAACTAATGTTGGATTAGTTTGAATGATTCTACCATTTACATCAGTATTGGAATTTCCATAACTAAATGATTTAATTCCATTTGCAAGTTTGGTAAGTAAATCATTGTCAGCATTTAGGATGAGTTCACCTTTGGTGAATTTAATTGCCTGATAGAGTTCGTTTTTAGCAGTAATCACTCCCTCAAGGCTACCAAAACCTTCAAGGTGGGCTTTCCCAATATTTGTAATTATTCCTACGTTGGGCATGGCAATTTCACAAAGCCTTTTTATTTCGCCAATATGGTTTGCGCCCATTTCAATAATGGCAATTTCAGTATCTTGTTTTATATTTAGTATGCTTAGAGGAACACCAATATGATTATTGAAATTACCCTTTGTAGAAACAATCTTTTTTTCTGAGGATAATACTGCTGAAATCAATTCTTTGGTTGTGGTCTTGCCGTTTGAGCCAGTAATGCCAAGTATTGAGGCTTTTAGCGACTTACGATATTCAATCGCCAATTGTTGTAATGCAAGCAGAGTGTTGTCAACAAGAATAAATTTGTTATTTTCTTTGTAAGCAACATCATCAATTATGGCATAGGATGCACCATTTTTTATTGCTTCACCGGCAAATTTATTTCCATTAAAGTTTTCACCCGATAGGGCAAAGAAAAGCGTTTCTTTAACGTCCTGTCGTGTGTCAGTACTTATTTTGGCATTTGATTTAAATGCTTGATAAATCTTTTCTGAACTGTTCACCTTTGTATTATCTAATAAAAAAACCCTCTCCCACTAAAGTGGAAGAGGGAGTAAATATAGTTAAAAATATTTTTCTATTTATTGTGGCATTGCTGCTCCTACACGAATCATAGCACAGCGGAAACCAATTGTAGAAGAACCTTCATCTTCGTTCAAATATCTTCTAACACCAGGGCTAAGAAAATATACCCCATCTTTCCATGAACCACCTTTAACAACTCTAGCTTTATCGCTAATTAGTGAAGTAACTCCATATTCATACATTTGGCTTGTACTTTCAGGATCATCTCCTAACCAGTCGGCCTGAATTGTTGATTGGTAATCACCATCACGATAGTTAACATTGTTTGCTTTACGGTAGTTTTTGCGGTTTGCTGCTTCTTCGGCTGTTATTTCTTCATACCTAATATGACCAAGGCTATCTTTTTCTGCAATTCCGCCATCAATATCCTTTACTTTGTTTTTAAAGATATTTCCTCTGAATGGATTATAGTCAGCAACATCTTCGTGCGACATTGGGCGATAAATATCAAGTACCCATTCGCTAACATTGCCAGCCATATTATAAAGGCCATAATCATTTGGCCAATAAGAACCCACAGGGGCAGGAAGGTCAGCGCCATCGTTTAGGTTGCCGGCAACACCCATATAATCACCGCGGCCACGCTTAAAGTTTGCCACGAAACTACCATAATATTTTCTTTCATCAGTTCTTACTCCACTACCATTCCAAGGATATTCTCTTCTTTCAACAACCCTATTATAAAGTGTGTTTCCAATTAAACCAAGGGCAGCATATTCCCATTCTGCTTCTGTTGGCAGACGGTAGTTAGGAAGCATAATTCCATCTTCAAATCTAACAGCTCTAATGCCTGTTCCTGTAGGGTCAAGATCTTCTTTTCCCTCTTTAACAAGTCCTTCGTACTGACCTGCTAAATAGGCATCAGTATTAAAGTTATTTTCGTCTTTTTGGTCAGGGTCAAAATCTAATATCCCTGCTTCAATCAATTGATTCTCGTTTACCCTGTCAGTTCTCCACGATGCGTAATCATTTGCCTGTAGCCAACTTACACCAACTATTGGATAATTCTGGTAGGAAGGGTGACGGAAATATGTATTTACCAATGGCTCATTATAAGCAAGTTTATCCCTCCATATTAATGTGTCGGGAAGTGCTTTTTGAACAACCAATGGAAAATTTTCTCCATAAACTCTGTTTAGCCAGTAAATATATTCCAAGTAATCGAGGTTACTTACCTCAGTCTGATCCATATAAAAACTACTTACAGTAACTCTTCTTGGTGAGTTGTTCCATTCGTAAAATGGGTTTTCTTCAGTTGCACCCATTGTGAATGTACCACCTTCGATTAAAATAAGCCCAGGGCCTGCAATTTGAGTTGGTACTTCTGCCACTTCAAAGCCACCGTTTTCAGGGTTGTTATACTCCCAGCCTGTCGTTCGTGATGCTTGTTTGGAGCCACATGATGTTGATATAATCGCAATTGATGCAACTCCTACTAAAAATATAACTAAATGCTTGATATTTAACATCTTTTCTAATTTTGTATTTCTAAGTTCGTGTTAATAACTAAAATGATGGTGCTTTTATTGCCCGTATCTTTCTTCTTTTTTGTTCTTTATAAATACAGAAATCCCATGCTAATGAAATTTCATGTGCTCCTCCTGCTTTTCCTCCTACATTCGACATGGTAACATCGTAACTGTAACCTACTCTGAAATTGTTAAATGTAAGACCAACCAATACAATTGCTGCATCAGGATTTTGGAAATTATGACGATAATACGCTCCTACTACAAATGGATATTTAGTAACGTATAAACCAGCATTTAACTGATGAAACTTACCTTGCTGCATGTATAAAACACTTGGCTGAAGCATGATGTCGTCTTCGTCGTAAGAGCCTAGCATGCCTTGGGTAAGATTGATATTAACCGAGCCATGTGCAGTAATTTTCATATCCAAGGTACTATTTGGATCATCATAAAATGAAAGTTGAGGTTGCGTTAAATGGTCAACTGCAAGACCTATAATAAACATATCATAATACGACATTAATAAACCGGCAGAAAAGTCAACCACCGAAATATTAAAACTTGATGGTGGAGATTCTGATGTTGGACCAGTAATTTCTCCGGTAGCAGAGTTAATCTGATCTGCAAACACTAATTTTTCCCAGTTTAAATGCTCCTGATAATAGGATGCTTTAACTCCAAAATTAATTGTTATCGGTTCACTAACCCTAAGTTTATACGCATAAAATGCAGATGCCGAAGTGCGAGAAAGTGCACCATCGCCCTGTTGGTCGCTCATTACTAAGATACCAAAACCGCTATTTATTCCAGGTAAATTTTGATCGTAACTTACGTTATAAGTTGCGTATGCATTTGACAATCCAGGCCATTGATTCCTGTAATTGAGGTTTACCCTACCACATTCTGTAGCCCCTGCCATTGCTGGGTTTAAATAAAGTGGATTGGCATAAAATTGTGAAAATTGCGGATCCTGAGCAAAAGTCGTCAGAACGCCTCCTAGCAATATTGCTGATACTAATATGAATCGAAAATACTTATACATTAATGCACAAAATTTGATTTCGGTTTTGAGCGTACAATTATACAACCTTTTTTGGTTCTTGACTAATCCAAATATTTTTTTTAATCATTTTAAATAAAAAAAAGTTGAATAAAATAATTTGAAAAATAAGCCGTTATTAATCAAGTGTTCAAAAACCAGTGAATAAAACAATTACATTGACTTCAAATCTTATTATAATGTTGCATCGAATAATTATATTATTAACTTCTTTGTTTCTTTCGGCTCTAAACGTCTATTCTGTTAGTTTTTCCTTTGAGGAAAGTATTAAGTGGCAAAGCGTGCAAGAGGTCACTTTATCCAATGGACAAACGTTTAGCAGAATCTCATTCGAAGGTGCTTCTTATTCAGGTTTTGAACCAGTTCCTTACTTCTCAGTCGATTATTTAATTCATACTGGGCAAGCCAATATTAGTGTAAGAATGATAAATGAAGTTTATGTTTCTGCTGATAGTATTGAGAATGCTTTACTTATTGAAGAATTTAAACCTGCTAGTGAAATTATTATTAAGTCATCGATAGTAATGTCAAGAAAGCAACCCTATGCCAGCATAAATTTTATGCCACTAAGGTGGAATGAAGAAAAGGGAATTATTGAGAAACTACATAGTTTTACACTTATTGTCGAAATAGATGATGAAACATTTTTTACAAATGAGATTGTAAGTTATACTGATAATTCTGTTCTTGATAAAGGTGATTGGTTTAAAATTAGGGTAGACAAAGGGGGCGTTTATAAACTTACTTACTCACAGTTACAGGAAATGGGCTTTAATGTTTCAGCGCCTGTGTCGAAAATTGCTATTTATGGAAATGGAGGAGGAACCCTGCCTGAGGTAAATACTGATTTTCGTTATGATGATCTGGTTGAAAATGCCATTGAAATAGTTGGAGGAAATGATGGAAGTTTTGATGCAGGCGATTATATTCTTTTTTATGGAGATAATCCGGTGAGATGGAAATACAACTATGCAAAGCAAGTATTTTTGCATGAAAACAATTATTATGACGATTATACTTATTATTTCGTAACCATAAAACCAGAAGGAAATGCTAAACGTATTGTAGCAATTTCACCACCACAAGGAACACCTAGTATTGAAGTAACAGAATTTGTGGATTACGATTATTATGAACTTGATAAATTGAATTTAGCAGGATCGGGTCGTTTGTGGCTGGGCGAAGTTTTTGATTTTAGTCAAAACTTGAGTCAAACATTTAATTTCAATTTCCCAAATGTTATAAAAGAACCCGGTGCCAATTTTTTTGGGGCATTTGCTTCAAGGGCATACTCTTTAAATAAATTTCAGGTTTCCATTTTCGACCAGTTACTGAAAACCAAGTCGATGCCATATACCTCTAATAGCGGATACGAATATGGAAAAGAAGGCTCAATTGAGTTTAGTTTTACACCTAAAAGTGATGCTGTAAATGTGATGATTACTTTTCAGAGAGTATCTAATAGTTCAATAGGATATCTAAATTATATTGAGATAAATGTTGACAGACAACTTGAATTTGTTGGTAACCAAATGCATTTTCGAAAAGTGTTTGGCTGGGAGATTAATGAAATTGTAAAATATTTTATTGGAGGACAGGCCGGTGATTTGAGGATATGGGATATTAGTAATACAACTAATGTTGTTGAGCAAGCAACCTCAGTTTCAGGAGGTAAAACAACATTTCTTAGTCAAACAGATACTCTACGCCAGTTTATTGCTTTTAATGAATCCGAGTATTTTTCCCCTGAGTTTGTTGAAATAGTTAATAATCAGAATTTACATGCTTTAAAGAATATCGATTATCTGATAATTTCTCATCCCAATTTTTTGGAGGAGGCAAATCGACTTGCAGATTTTCACCGTAGTGATAAAAGTTTTAAGGTTTATGTTACAACACCACAAAAAATCTATAACGAATTCTCATCAGGATCTCAAGATATTTCAGCAATTAGAGATTTCATTAAAATGCTTTACGATAAAAGTGATGCGGGTAGCGAAATTAAGTATCTGCTATTGTTTGGCGATGCTTCATACGATTATAAAGATTTTCTTCCCGACAATACAAACTTTGTCCCATGTTGGGAGCATACAGCATCGCTTAATATTATTTCATCAATAGCTACCGATGATTATTATGGATATCTCGATGATGGTGAAGGTGGAATGTATGATAGTAATAGAGTGGATATTGGAATTGGTAGGTTTGTTGTTGCCTCAGTAGAAGAAGCGCAAATGGCAGTTAATAAATCAATTGACTACTGTACAAATACACAGTTAAATATGGGGCCATGGAGAAATCAGATTACATTTATTGCCGATGATGAGGATAATAACCGTCATATGCATGATGCAGAAACCCTGTCGGGTATTATAGATTCTGAGCAAGCAGATTATAATATTGATAAAATATATTTAGATGCTTATCCGCAAATTTCCACACCAAGCGGCCAAAAAGCACCAGAAGTTAATAATGCCATTAATTCCAAAATGGAGAAAGGCACATTGATTTTTAATTATTCGGGTCATGGTGGTGAACTTGGGCTTTCGCATGAAGGGATATTAGGGATACCTGATATTAAGTCGTGGAATAATTATAATAAACTGCCTATTTTTATAACTGCTACCTGTGAGTTTAGTCGCTACGACGATCCAAAAAGAATTTCGGCCGGAGAGGAAGTATTTCTTAACTCAAATGGTGGTGCAATTGCATTGTTTACAACTGCCCGTGCTACTTATGCAAGTTCAAACCTAGCGCTTAACAAAGCAATTTACGAAAACAACCTATTCGAGAAAGTTGATGGTGAATACCCCAGATTTGGAGATGTTATCCGTAAATCGAAGAAATTAGGTAACGATAACGATAAAAAATTTATTTTGCTTGGCGACCCTGCTGTTAGGCTTGCTTACCCTGAATATAATACTGAAACCATTAAAATTAATTCCAATATTGTTATCGAGGATAATTACGACACGCTAAAAGCATTGTCGAGGGTGGTAGTTGAAGGTATAGTTACCGATGATTATGGCAATAAATTATCTGATTACAATGGGTTGCTTTTCCCAACGGTTTACGATAAGAAAGTTGAAATTGAGACCTTAGGAACTGATAACACAAGTTATCCCGAGAAGTTTTATTTCTGGAAAAGTATTTTGTTTAATGGAAAGGCTGACATTACAAATGGAAGTTTTGAATTTGAGTTTATAATGCCTCGCGACATTGCTTATAATTATGGGAAGGGGAGGATGAGCTATTATTTTAATAATGACAATACCGATGGGCATGGGTATTATGAAAATTTGATTATTGGAGGCTTTAATGAAGATGCCATGGAAGATGATGAAGGTCCTTCCATTAGTTTGTTTATGAATGATGAGGATTTTAACAATGGTGATATTACTGATGAAAATCCGGTTTTATTAGCTCATATTGCAGATGAAAATGGTATAAATACAACAGGAAATGGAATTGGGCACGATATATTAGCAGTAATTGACGACGATGCTGTTAAAACCTATGTGCTAAACGATTATTACGAAGCTGAAGTAAATAAGTATAATGAAGGGGTTGTTGAATATCCGTTTTTTAAACTAGAAGATGGGCAACATACTTTAAGCCTGCGTGTTTGGGATATTTATAATAATTCAAGTACAGCTTATCTGGATTTTGTTGTTGTGTCGTCGGAGGAATTGGTAATTAGCAATTTGTATAATTTCCCTAATCCGGTTTTCGATAAAACTAAGTTTGTTTTCGAGCATAACCAGTCGAATAAAGTTATTGAGGTTGAAATTCAGATTATTGATATGACTGGCAGACCCGTAAAAACACTTAGAGCCAGCGTACGTTCAGAAAACTATAAATCGGAACCCATTGAGTGGGATGCCAGTACCGATGCAGGAGGCAAAATTGGTCGTGGTTTTTATGTTTACCAACTTAC
>JAOZNY010000375.1 GCA_029933565.1 Bacteroidales bacterium | reverse complement strand
TTGGCTTGTCTAGTTCAAATACAATTATGCTTGTTTCCCTGTCAAGGGGGATTTCAACAATCTTGCTTTTTACCAGTTCCCCAGCCGAATGGACATTAATTTCCACTTGTGCAAAATCAGGCCTAAGATTATTGTCGATGGTAAATCCACGAAATATTACATCACCCTTAAAACTGATACTGCCAATTGTCAACTTAATTTCTGCTATATGGCCATTTACCCTCAACAGTTCGCTTCTTAAACTATAATCAATTAAGACTTCAGTATTCTTCAGATCCTTTCCATTTGCAAGAGCAATTGATGTAAGTATTTTTTCTGAAAAAGAACCTTTTAGAATGGTATTGCAATTGAGGCTAAAAATTTTATTATTATCATTTTCCTGTGCCAGCAGACCGTTGGTCAACAAAACCAGAAAAAACAAATAGAAACCTAAAGCAATCCTCACCATGAAAAAATTAAGCGGCAAATTTATCAATAATTATGGGGATTAAGTATTGAGGAAGGCTTAAAATTAATTGTTTCTATTCCACCCCCTCAAACAGCATCTTAGCGTAGTTTTCAAATTCTGCTATGCTGCTCACTTAATGCAAAATCCTGCTGTGTGCGCAAAGTAAAAGGTGCTTTGTCTGGCAAATGCCCAATTTCGGTAAGGTCGCTAAATGAAATATAGTTGATGCCAGTTTTATGGACGATAATAAAAACTATTCCAACTCCAATTTCTCTAGTTCAGAATCTTCACCAGGTAACTCCAAAGCCTTAACTGATTGTACAGCATTTCCGGCGATTCCTTTTATGGAGCCGTACATATCGATAGTATTGGTGACTACCTTTTCAATTTGCTTTTCGCGCTGTTTCCAAATTCTTTGCATTGAGCGCTTTTCGCTTTCCAAATCAGATTTCATTTGGGTGAAGCCTTCTACTATTGCTTCTATCTGCATTCTGAAAGTATTACTTGTAAGAAAACCATAAAGCATGTCCATTTTATCGCCTTTGTTCTCTTGTGAACTAATTGCAGTGCTTAACTGAATAATTGATTCCCTTAGCACTGCACAAAGCCCTTTGAACTCTTCATAGTTACAAATCCAGATTCCATCTCTTAAGCCCATCCTGTCCATATCGGCAGGCATTACTTCTGTTACCAATACACCAATATTTGCTCCCTTATCTCTAATGTCGGCCTTGAACTTTTCTATCCATGTTGGCTGAAAATCTTTTGTCCTTTTGCTTTCATAATAAATAGTGCCACAATTTTGATGTGCGCGTGTATTTACAAACTGTAAACAATCGCCGCCCCTTGCGCCCTTTTTGATTTCCTCAATTGTATCTAAAGGAAACTGTGAAGCAAGCCATTCCTCAATTGCTAGTTCCTGAACTTCTCCCTGCAATTGCATGCTGCCCTGTTCTTGCTTACGTTTCATTTGCTCGGTTAATATTTTCTGGTCTTCCAACTGCTTTTGGAGTTCCCTAAAACGAAGCTCATTCTTGTCTTCTTCCGTTTTCTTTATTTTTTCTTTTTCTGCTAGAAGTGCTTTATTAAGTTTCTTCTGTGCTTCTGCTTCTACTGCCTCTTTTATTTCTCCTTTTTCACGTTTTAGTTTTTCAATTTCGGCCTTGGTACGGTTAAGTTCTTTTATCTGTTCCGATTTCTCGTTTAACTCATTTTGCAAAGCATTAAATTGCTCCGACTGCTCTTCCTGTAATTTTGCTTTTAATTTATCTCCTATGGATTTCCTGTCCTCCTTCAATTGTTTATCCAACCGCTCCTGAAACAGTTCATTTTCCTTTTCTTTCTTTTGCTCAAACTCTTCTTTGGCAATATTCAGGCTCTCAACTTCCGATTCGTATTTCTTTTTTTCCTCTGCCAATTGCGATTGAAACTTTTGCTTTATTTCCTCTTCCAACTGATGAGCAAGGATATCTTGCACATCTATTGATGTGCCACAGTTGGGGCATTTTATTTGTGATTGATTTTTCATCGTTTTACTATTTCTGTAATTTTTTAATGACTTTGTGATTAAGCAAAGATTTTATTTGAGTTATGGCAATTTTATTGGTCTCAAAAATAGTTAAAACTATGCACTTTAGTGCATCTCGCTTTAG
>JAOZNY010000374.1 GCA_029933565.1 Bacteroidales bacterium | reverse complement strand
TTATAAGGTTTTGAGCAATGCTGCCTAAAATTATTGGGTAAGCAATTTGCCAAATCCTATTATATGTAATATTTGACTTTGACATTGGCCGCAAAGGTAGCAAATTGACTCATGGATTTTTTAATACAATTAATGTTGACGAGATTAATAACCAACTTTTGTTTAATCAAAATCATTGTTGTCCGGTAAAAATTATTAATCCCCTACAGGGAAGCGAACTGTTTTTTTTAATCACTTGGGTTACAATAAGGTATCCACTACGTGGAATTCGCTGTAGGCGATATATTAGTGTAGCAAATAACATAGCCCCGTTTGTTTATACCTCGTAGAGGTTGCACAAACACAGCCTTACAATAAATTTCAGACATTTTTAGCGGACAGTAGTGAATCAAAATAATAACATTCAAAATATTTTCTTTAACTTTACAATCTGGATATAAAAAAATATTGCACCCATAAGATGTATAAAAAAATCTTTGTCACATTATTGATTTCAGTTCAGGCTCTTATTATAATGAGCCAAACCACTTACGATTTAAGAAACGTTAATGGTGACAATTATGTTAGCAGTGTAAAAAGTCAAAACGGAGGAACTTGCTGGACCCATGGTATTATGGCAGCAATTGAAGGCAACCTTTTATTAACGGGCATTTGGGCACAAACCGAGCCCGACACTGTAGGTGAACCAAATATGGCAGAATACCATTTAGATTGGTGGAATGGATTTAACAAGCATAATAACGATGATGTGAGCCCTCCCACCGGCACTGGCCTTGATGTTCATTATGGTGGTGATTACAGGGTTACTGCTGCTTACATTTCGCGTGGTGAAAGTGCAGTTTTTTCAGTTGAAGCAAATGATGCTACAGAAAGGGATTTGCCTTGGTATAATTCCGCACCCTTGCGTTTTGATCCATCTTACCAACTCTTTTATCCCAGGCATATTGAATGGTATTCCGTAGGTGATGACCTTGAAAATATAGACATTGTAAAACAGAAAATTATAGATCATGGTGTTATGGGCACTTGTTTGTATTGGGGTGGTGGCTTCTATTCATATACCACCCGTACACATTACCAGCCCTCTTCAGATGCAAACGACCCAAATCATGCTGTGGCAATTATTGGTTGGGATGATCAAAAAGCAACGCAAGCAAGTGAAACAGGAGCATGGCTCATTAAAAATAGTTGGGGGTCAGGCTGGGGTGATGATGGTTATTTTTGGATTTCATACTACGATAAGCATTGCGGAAAACATCCGGAAATGGGAGCAATTTCGTTTATTGATATGGAACCCTATAAATACAAACAAGTTTTTTACCATGATTACCATGGCATGCGCGATACAATACCATTCAATGAGGGTTTTAATTCGTTTACAGCAACCGATTCGACAATTTTATCTTCTGTAAGTTTTTTTACTGCTGCCGACAGTATTTATTTTATAGCAATTATTTTTGATTCTTTCGTAAACGGAAGTTTGCAGGATACACTTTCTGAAATTGCAGATAGTGTTTTCCATAGCGGTTTTCATACTTTTGATTTAGATTCGGCAGTTCAACTCATAAGTGGAAATGATTTTTATATTTATCTAAGTCTTACCAATGGTGGACAAGCTATTGATAGAACATCGGTAATCCCAGTACTTTTGGGCGCAAGTTCACGTACAATTGTTCCTTCATCAGCCTCCGCCAACGAGAGTTACTATTTGGAAAATGGTGTTTGGACTGATTTGTACAATTATAGTTTCTCTAACTCAAGTTGGGATAATACAGCAAACCTTTGCATTAAAGGATTAGTGCTTAACGACAGTATTTTATGGACAGGCATCCTGGACAGCGACTGGAGCAAACCTGGCAACTGGATTCCTAAAATTAGTCCCACAAAAAATATTTTTGCCGAAATACCTGCCGACTGCGATAATAATCCATCCTCCAGTTCCGACAGTTTAATTCAAATTAAAAAACTTCACCTTAGTACAGGTGCTCAAGTTAGTATTCCTGTAAGTTGTACATTAATAATAGATGAATAGTATTATAATTGATTATTTTAAAACACCTTTTGGCGAACTTATTCTTGGGTCGTTTAATGAGCAACTATGCCTTG
>JAOZNY010000373.1 GCA_029933565.1 Bacteroidales bacterium | reverse complement strand
CAACGATTGGTATTTTTCAACTTACGATGAAGTTGACATTTATCCGGGCACTATTGTTATCCATTTTAAAACCAATAAGGCTCCTTACCAAAATCGTTACGAAATTCTTACCAGCAATGGTTTAGTGCTTTTTGAGAAAGATAATCTGGATTCCGAAACCCTTTATATCGATACAATTTCAATGATTAACGGTTGCTACGATTTTTACTTATATGATACCGGCGACAATGGAATTTCCTTCTGGGCCGAACCCGGACAAGGAAATGGATCGTTGAAGTTTTACGACCTTAACGGCTATAAAATAAAACAGTTTAATGGCGACTTCGGCGACAGGATTTACAATAGTTTTTATGCCGATATGTATTTGAGTACTAACGAAACAAAAAAGGAAAACTTTAGTTTCAGCATTAGCCCAAATCCAAACGACGGACATTTTGCTGTTTCATACGCTTTTAATACGAAAACAGAAATAAAACTTAGCATCCACGATTCGCAGGGGAAACAGATATTTACTAAGATTCTTAATGCCGAAAAAACTGGGAACCTTAATATTAATTTGAATAATCCTGTTTCAGGAATTTATAGTTTGTCGCTTGAATCGGAAGGCAATATTACAACTAAGAAATTTGTAGTGAGATAAAAAAACAAAAGCCGCTAATGAGCGAATATCGTCAATTTTATATAAGAATTTATGATTAATGATTAATAAATAGGGTTCTGTGAAATAATCATATTTGGAGAAATGGAGTGGTGGAGTACTGGGAAGATTTTATACAATCAATACTCCATTACTCCACAATTCCAATTGTTTAATCGTTAATGGCAAGATGCAAGAATTCTGATAATTGCGCTACTCTATTTTATCGAACTCAGGTTAATATTATTTATTCTTATTCGTGCATTCGTGGCTTAAAAAATTATCCTAAATCTCTGTTCTACCTTGCTGCTCTTTTTCTGTCGTTTTCATTAAGTAATATTTTTCGCAACCTTAACGACCTTGGTGTTACCTCAAGATATTCATCGTTGCGTATAACTTCCATATATTCTTCAAGTGAGAACTTTATTGGAGGTGGAATCATTACTTTATTGTCGTTACCCGACGAACGCATATTTGTTAGTTTTTTACCTTTGTTTACGTTAATAACCAAATCGCCTGCACGTGTGCTTTCGCCAATAACCTGACCTGCATAAATAGCATCGTTGGAATTAATATAAAATCTACCTCTGTCTATAAGTTTCCATATCCCGAAAG
This sequence comes from Bacteroidales bacterium, assembly GCA_029933565.1. Classification (GTDB taxonomy): domain Bacteria; phylum Bacteroidota; class Bacteroidia; order Bacteroidales; family F082; genus BM524. Next base: position 862 of record JAOZNY010000373.1, on the reverse strand, counting down.
GAATGGCACTACCAGTTTCCAATGCTATTAATGCACCGTTATTTCTTGTGGCAAAGTCACCTTTCCAAGGCTCGTATTTATCAAAACGGTGGGCAATTATTGCCTCCCCTTCTGTTGCAGTCAAAACGCTGTTCCTCAAACCTATTATTCCTCTGGAAGGAATAGTAAACTCAAGCATCATCCTATCGTTTTTAGGCTCCATATTTAGGAATTCACCCTTTCGTAAAGTAACAATGTCAATCACTCTGCCGCTAAAATCTTCAGGGACCAAAACCGTCAAACTTTCAATTGGCTCATTTTTTACGCCATCAATTTCTTTAATAATCACCTTTGGCTGACCAAGTTGAAACTCATATCCTTCGCGCCTCATGGTTTCAACCAAAATTGATAGGTGGAGAATTCCCCTCCCATAAACTAGGTAGGAATCAGAAGAGTCAGTTTCCTTTACTTTTAGTGCTAGGTTCTTTTCAATTTCCAAAAATAGTCTGTCTCTTAAATGCCTCGATGTAACATATTTTCCTTCTTTTCCAAAAAATGGCGAATTGTTGATTGTAAACAACATGCTCATTGTTGGCTCATCAATTTTTATTGATGGCAGACCTTCAGGATTGTCAAAATCAGTAACAGTATCGCCAATCTCAAAATCCTCAATTCCCATAAGAGCAACAATATCGCCGGCCTCTACTTCTGTTTTACACTTTTCCTTTCCAAGTCCTTCAAAAAGATAGAGTTCTTTTATTTTAGATTTTGTAATTTTTCCGTCGCGCTTTACCAACGAAACATTCATTCCCATTTTTAGTTTACCACGGGTAAGTCTGCCAACTGCTATTCGTCCAACAAACGAAGAATAATCAAGCGATGT
>JAOZNY010000011.1 GCA_029933565.1 Bacteroidales bacterium | reverse complement strand
AAACAGTTAACGATTTGTTGAGAGATCAGCATCAACCGGCTTAGGCTGGAATCATCGCTGATTAACATATTTTCATATTAATTTTTGAGTTGAAGAAGATTCTTCTTTGTTAACAAATTATTATCTTATTGTAAATAATAAGATCATTTAATTAACCTTTAATTATTGTTTTCATAACATCATTTAATTGATAGTGTAGTTGTTTTGCAATAACAATTAAACAACAATCATAAAAATGATATTAAAAATGAAACAAATTAAATTAATGCTCTTAATGGCGATAATATTTGCCATAAGTTTTACATCTTGTAAAAAAGACGATCCACCATCTCCTATTCCTGAATCACCTGAAATGACATCAATAGCAATTTATGGTGAAAACAAAAACTTTGATATTACTTTAGGGTTCAGTGAAGGTGTATATAAAAAGACTGATGCCACAGGGGATCTCGACGAGAACAGTTTTAATATTAGTATTTCAGGAGGTTCTGATATTTCTTCTTTAATAGTAACTCATTCTGCAGGTCAAAAATATACCGCGATCAAAATTGAACTTGTTGATTATTCAAATGGGGAAGAAAAAATAACCATTACGCCAAAAGATGGTAATAGTATTTATAATGCTACAGCGGTAGCAATGGAAGTATTGCAAACTCAAACCATTGGCTTAGATGGAATTGCTCACGCAACAATTAATATTAAAGATGATGGTAATGGCACCGGAACAAATACATGGACTGCAAATAACATTTATTTACTCGACGGAATGGTGTTCGTTAACGATGGTGATATACTTACAATAGAGGCAGGAACAGTTATTAAAGGAAAACCGGGACAGGGAGAAAATGCTTCTGCATTAATTGTTGCCAGAGGCGGTAAGATTATGGCAAAGGGAACCGCTGCTGAGCCAATAATTTTCACAGCCGAAGCTGATGACCTTAACGGTTCAGTACAGGATTTAGCCGATGGTCTTTGGGGTGGTTTAATCATTCTTGGGAAAGCAACATTAAACACAGTTCCTGGCGAACAACAAATTGAAGGTATTCCTCAAACTGAACCACGTGGTGTTTATGGCGGAACTGACAATAGCGATAACTCTGGAGAAATCCACTATGTCTCAATTCGTCATGGTGGGTCTGACATTGGTGAAGGAAATGAGATTAATGGTCTAACATTAGGTGGCGTTGGTAATGGCACAATTATCGAGTTTGTAGAGGTTTTTGCAAACAAAGATGATGGTGTTGAGTTTTTTGGCGGAATGCCAAGACTTAATAATATTATTGTTGCTTTTTGTGGCGATGATTCTTACGACTACGATCAGGGTTTCCGCGGATACGGACAGTTTTGGGTTGCGGTGCAAGGTTATGAACGTGGCGATAGATTAGGTGAACATGATGGAGGTACTGACCCTGAAACTGGTGATCCTTACGCAATTCCTACAGTTTACAATGCAACCTATGTGGGGCGAGGCGATGGTGCTTCAAAAAGAACAATAACTTTCCGCGATAATGCAGGTGGAAACTACGCTAACTCTATTTTTTATAACCAGGAGAAACCTATTGATATTGAATTATTAGTAGATGAGAGTTCTTACACTCGTTTCAATAATGGTCAACTTACCATAAAAAATAATATGTTCTACCAAATTGATGAACCTTACCTGAAAGTATCAATTGGTGATGGTGTAACTGATGAAGAAAAAAATGCCGCTGATGCTGCTCTTTTTGGATATTTCTCAACAGCATCAAATAATGTTGCTGATCCTGGCTTTAATCTTAATGGAAATACTTTTAATATTATTCCATCAAATGATGTTTCCGGAAATATGGCATCCACGCCTGATACTTGGTTTAAAACAGTTGGTTACAAAGGAGCCATTGATCCTGCCAACGACTGGACTGCCGGATGGTCGCTCTATTCAAAATATATGAATTAGAAATAATTTGATTTACGCTCTAATCAGGGGTTGGTAAATATATGTATCGATACCCTGTTTAGTTTTTTGTGTGAATCTTTTCTTCAATATTATCCAAACATAAAACAATGATTATTAAGAAGATTTTAATCATTCTCGCCATCTTCATGCCATTTGTTGCAATGTCATGGACGGGTAGTCTGAGCGGAAAAATTATTGATGCCGAAATTGGTGAAGAACTTATTGGAGCAACAATAGTTATTAAAGGTACTGGTACCGGTGCATCCACTGATCTTGATGGGAATTACACAATCAGTAATCTTGCACCAGGGACTTATACTTTTATAAGTCAGTACATTTCCTTCCAATCACAGAAGTTTGAAAACGTAGAAATAAAAGAAGGAGAAGTTACCGTGCTAAACGTTGGATTAAAATCAGTAAGCATGGGCTTAGAGGAAGTTGTAATTACTGCAAAAGCTAATAACAGAACTGAGGCTGCTTTATTAAGTATCCAAAAAAAATCAGCAAATGTATTGGAAGGCCTTTCAGCCGAACAGATGAAGCGAAGTGGTGACAGCGATGCAGCGACAGCCTTAAAACGGATAACTGGAATTAACGTAGTAGGTGGTAAATATATTTTCATTAGAGGGCTTAGTGATCGATATAGTAAAACTACCTTAAATGCTGCTGAAATCCCTGGTTTAGACCCGAATAGGAATACCGTACAAATGGATATTTTTCCAAGCAGTTTAATTGAAAATATTATTGTTTATAAAACATTTAGTCCTGACCTGCCTGCTGATTTTACAGGAGGATTAGTGGATATTCAAACAAGGGACTTCCCTGAAAAGTTCCAACTTGACGCAGGAATAAGTTTTGGGTATAATACACAGGCAAGTTTTAATAGTAATTTTTTAACTTATCAGGGCAGTTCAACTGATATACTAGGTTTTGATAACGGTTTCCGTAAAATTCCAAATTCTGCTTATTATAATATTCCTGATTATACCGCTAAAGCAAAACATCAAGAACTTACAAATATTTCTACCGACTTTAATAAGATAATGGCTCCTTCAATGAACAACTCATTTCTTAACTCCAAATTTTCTATTTCTGTTGGTGATCAAAAACGAATTGGTAAAGAAAGTCAGTTGGGCTATGTGTTTGGATTTAGTTATAAATACGTTAATGAGTATTATGAAAATGGTACAAAAGGTCGTTATAAACTTGGTGGCGCTGGCGAATCACAATTAATTACCGAGCATAAGTATAACGATATTCAGGGTACATCTGAAGCGTTATGGGGAGTTTTATTAAATACTTCATATAAAATAAATGCCAATCACAAAATTGGATTAAATGTTTTCAAGAATCAAAGCGGAATGTCGGCTGCTAGATATATGATTGGCAAAAAACCATCGGATGATGCTGATGACTTATTTATTGAAACAAGAGTTTTACAATGGCTTGAAAGGTCATTGAATACAGGACAAATTAGAGGTGAGCATTATTTTGAGAACCTATCTAAATTTAGTGTTGAATGGATTGGGGCTGTAACTTATTCCTATCAGGACGAACCTGATATGAGATTTTTTACCAATAGTTATTACCCTAGCAATAATGCCCAAAACACTTACCAGATTCAACCGGCAATCTATAAGGTTCCTGCAAGGTATTACCGCTTCATGGAGGAAATGAACTATTATTTTAAAGGTGACTTTAAACTTGATTTAGGTTCCTCAAACCAATTACCAAAACTCAAGTTTGGTGGATCCTGCTACTTTAAGGACAGGACATTTGATGATAAAAGAATTGACTACGACTATAAATATCCCATTACCGATAATTCTTATAATGGAAATGTAGATGATTTTATTGCAGATGAAAATATGGGTACAAATTATCCTAATTACGATGTTGCTAGCGGAGCTAATTTTGGTTTGTTTGTTAGGGGTAATCCCGGCGATGACTTAAAGAATTCTTATACTGCAAACCAAACTGTTACAGCAGCATACGCAATGATTGATACAAAACTTTGGGGCAAACTACGCTTTGTTGGAGGATTGAGATATGAGCATACTTTGATTAATTCGCAAAGCAACGACATAGGCATGGAGACAGGATATTTAAATAACAATGATTTTTTACCTGCTCTTAATTTTACTTATGAAGTTAAAAAAAACATGAATATCAGGTATAATATTAGCCGAACTCTTGCAAGACCAACATTCCGCGAATTAGCTCCTTACGCAAATGAAAACTTTGCAGGTGGCGAAACCTATGTTGGAAATGCAAAACTGCAACGCACCCTTATAAATAATATTGATTTGAAATGGGAATATTTTATGCGTTCAGGAGAAATAGTTTCGCTGGGTGCATTTTATAAAGGCTTTACTAAACCCATCGAGTTGGTTGATAATCCGAGGGCACAAAATCCTGAGTTAAAATGGGAAAATGTTGACGGTGCTAATGTTTATGGTATTGAAGCCGATTTTAGAAAAAAACTTGATTTCGTAAACGCTTTGAGAAATTTAAGGTTAGGAATTAATGTTTCATATATTTATTCATCGGTGGCAATTGATTCTGTCGAACTTGAAGCAATAAAAGCAACAGATCCAATTGCAAAAGATAATAGACCTATGTCTGGACAGTCGCCATACATTGTTAATGTTTTTCTAGGCTATGAAAATAATGTAATCAATTTTTCTGCCAATTTAGTTTATAATGTTACCGGTCCAAAAATAGTCATTAATGTAAAAGGTGGCACTCCCGATATTTATGAACAACCACTTCATTCGCTAAATTTTATTGCAAATAAATCCATTGGTGAGAATTTTATTTTAAGATTTAAAGCAACTAATATTTTAAATAGCATTTACAAGCAAACCTATACATATAATAGTAAAGAATACGATTATAGGAGTTTTAAAAGAGGCTCTCTTTTTGAAATTGGAGTAGAATATCAGATTAGGTAAGCCTTTTGCCTTATTTTGCAAAAAGATTCAATTTCAGTTTTTCAGTAAAACGTTTATCAAAAACAAGGTAAATTATTGAGGCCATTACTTTAAGATTACTAATCTCAGGCCCCGATAATTTTCCTTTAAAAACTCTTTTCAATTCTTCCAAACTTTTTTCAACCAAAAGCAATAACTTTAAATTATTAAAAGTATTTAATTGCAATGGATTGAAATCCCTTACCAATAATAGCACCTTTGTTTGAAATTCTATTGGAGCTAAAGAATTAAACTGTTTGCATAACTTATTAATTTTTGACTGCGATGCCAATACCAGGTCTTCAATGGTAATAATATTTGACGATTCAAATTTTTGAACCCAAACGTTGCTAACACCTTTTATCTGAACAATCCTTTCTTTTGCCAGACGTTCAAGCACAAATCGGCTATCGCTTGTGCTAATCCAGTTCTGTGATATTGGTATTCCCTCAGCGGGCTCACCATATTTATATGAAACCTCAACTTCCCAGTCTTCTTTATTTGGATACCTTTCAGAGTTTAGTCCATTAAAATTGTCACCATTGATATTGGAAACACCTTCAAGATCTTTTCTTCCAAGGCGTGCCTTAACAGTTTGCAACTGCATTCCTACCTCTTTTTCAGCAGTGTTGGCAACTTCAAAAGCAAACTTTAGTTCTCCATGCAACTGGAGCACAAGTTCATTAATATCAAAGTCATTTAAAGTGCTCACCTAATTGTTTTAAACTGAATTTCGACTTCACCATAAATATTTGCTTTTACACTATGTGTTTGGGGGTCTGCATCAGAGGGTGGTTTTACAAAAAAGTGAACTCCCTTCATTTCTATTGGCCGCGAAAGTCCGCCAAACCTGCCTATTCCACGGTTAACGAATATGCGTTTGCTGAAATCAGGAGGAGGGTCTCCCCCACTTCCTCCTGAACCACCATTTTCCGATTCCTGTAAAATACTGAAATTGAGTTTTGCGTTAATCTTACCAGCATCAACTATTACTTTTGTTGCACCTTTTGAAAAAACCTTACTTAGAACTTCGTATTGTTTTTCTCCAAGTTGTTTTTTCACGCCGAGTGTTATTTCCAATACATCATTTTCAGTAAGTTTATTCCCTCTAGGCTTGTAACCTGTAAGAGTTTCAATGGGGGGGCTTTCTGCCACCTGTTTTTCAGGATTTGCTTTTGTGTAATTAGCATCCTTTGCAATTGCTGTACCCCCTTCTTCATTGGGAAACAGCCTGATGAGTTCGTTTTCAATCATTTCATTGTCAACTACCATTGATGTAAACACATCAATATCCAGTGCGAGAAGTTCGTCTAACTGACTCCAATCTTCTTCCTGACTAATACTGCTTGAGATAACCGCCTCAAATGTATCGGATATTAACTTTGAAACAAATTCAGAAAACCCTAACTCAACAGGCTTTGTGATTATATCTGCCATAGTCAATTAGTCGTTTAATGGTAAATAATCTGTTTTGAAATTTATACGAACCTGGCCAAAAATATTTACTGAACTTCCTGCCCTGTCTTGATTAACCTTTTCTGCTGTGCTTACACTAACGCTATTGTATGCTGTTGAAGCAGAAGCTTTGCACCACAACGAAACTAATCCACCTGTACGGGCTTTTGCTCGGAAAGAAAAGTTCTTTCTGTTGTATTGTTTTGATTTAGCCTGATAAAATGAAGATCCGTAAGTTGAAAATGTGAGTCTTGTTTCAATTAGGCCATCTTCAACTACCAAACGTAAAATTCCAAGTTTAACCATTTCCTTAAGCAATTCATACTTATCTGCTGCAATACGTTTTGCAACTGCATCAAGTATTGCATCATATTTATTTTGATCAATTGCTCCACCGGTAACTACATTCTCATTAGTGTCTCCTGGAATTACCAATGCTTTTTTAAGAGTTGCAACCTCACCCGTTGCTCCTGTTGTAAGTGTTTCACCAACTTTAAGTTTTGTTGGTTCGTTACTATCACCACTTGCATTTGCTGGAGGTATAACTTTTGAAAGAAATAACATGATTTCATCGCCACCAATGTCATCCTTGGTATCGTTAATGTAATCAGTTAGGGATTTGCTTACTTCCTTTAAAAGGGAAACATAAGCCTCGGTTTGACGCATATTTGCCGATACTAAAGCATCGAATACGTCTGTTACTAGTTTTGTTGTAAATTCAGGAAATCCAATTTCCGATAAGCGACTAGCTTGATTTACTGCATCTGCTGCTGCCATGATTTTTGTTTGTTTAATTAGTACTAAAAGAAACTTAACAAAGTTGAGTTGTTAAGGTTTTGAGTGGGATGCTGCAAAGTGCTTGAATCAATAATTTAAGAGCCTCCCTTACATATTAGTACCATTTGCAAACAATTTTATACCACAAAGCCACGAATATAAAACTATATAGCAGTGCAGTTATAAGCAATTATCTAATAAACTTTTTCACCTTCTACAAAAGTGGCAACAACTTTTGCGTTATGTAAATCAGTCTGTTTTGCTTTTAATAGGTCTATTTCAAGAATTACAAAGTCTGCCAGTTTACCAATTTCAATACTCCCTTTTTTATTTTCATCAAAACTACCTTTTGCTGGCCAGATTGTGATTGATCTAAGAGCATTTTCCCTACTCAATGCATTCTCAGTTTGAAAACCTTTCGCAGGCCATCCTTTTGCATCTTTCCTAACAACTGCAGCGTAAAATGTGTGCAACGGACTTATTCCTTCAATAGGGAAATCAGTACCATTTATTATCCATCCGTTTTGGAGCAATAAATCTTTATAGGCATAAGCAGTCTTAATTCTTTCTTCACCAAGTCTTTCATCGGCCCAATACATATCGGAGGTGCAATGAGTTGCTTGTACTGAAGGGATAATCGAATATTCCTTAAAAAGAGAAAGATCCTCAGTTTGAACAATCTGTGCATGTTCCACACGCCACCTTCTATCATTTTTTCCTTTTAGTATTTTCGAATATGTTTTAAGCATCAATCGGTTGCCTGAGTCGCCAATTGCATGTGTGTTTACCTGAAATCCTGCCTCGTAAGCCTTTAAACACATTTCAAGATAATAGGCATTTGAATGTAATTGAAGTCCATAGTTTTCAGAATCATCAGAATAAGGGTCTACCAATAATGCACCCCTCGAACCGAGTGCTCCGTCGGAGTATAGTTTTACTGAACTCACAGTTAATCGAGGGAAATATTGAGGTCCTTTAGGGTAAAAATAATCGAAGTTTTCCTGAGTGGGACTCATCATTGCATAAACACGCATACTAAGTTTTTGTTCGTCCTGAAGCTTCTTGATTAGCAAAATGTCTTTCAAATCCAAACCTGCGTCAGTTACGGTTGTTAAACCAACAGCAAAGCAATCTTCTTGTGCCCTAAGTAATGCCTGTTGTTTTTCCATTTCATTGAACTCAGGAATTGCTGCTTTCATTTTATCGGCAGCATTGTCAACTAGTACACCTGTTGGTTTACCATTTTTAAGAACAACTTCTCCCCCATCAGTTTTTGTATTTGCATCAATTCCTGCTAGTTCTAGCGCAAAGTCATTTGCAATTACAGCATGCCCGTCAATGCGGGTAAGCACAACTGCTTTATCAGGAAATGCCTGATTTAGTTTTTCGTTGGTGGGGAATTCTTTTATTTCCCAGTCATTTTGATCCCAGCCACGGCCTAGAAGCCAGTTTCCCGGAAAGGACTTATTGTGTTCAATCAATCGGTCCATAACTTCAGCAAAAGAGTTGGTTCCAACTAAGTTGGCATATTTCGTAACCCAGAGGCCATAACCTAAAAAATGGCTGTGACCGTCATTGAATCCTGGATAAATATATTTCCCTTCTGCATCAATTATATTTTCAGAAGAGTAAGCCTCCAATAATTCCTTGCTTTTGCCTATCGCCATAAACTTTCCATTCTTCACAGCAAAAGCTGTAGCCTTTGAAAAATTATTGTCAACTGTATAAATTACTGCATTGTGCACAATCAAGTCAACCTCTTGCTCTTGCGAATACATCTTTGATGTCATGCTGCCTAATATTAAAAGAATAATTGCTGTAACTTTTATCATCTCGAACTTATTTAAACTTTAAGCAAAAATAAGAAAAGCCTGACAGTTTTAATCTATCAGACTTTGTAATTAATTACTAAAAACATTGTTAATTTTTCTTTTCAAATCTTGAATTCTCAGAATTAAATACCACATCGCCACTATTAAAAAATTTGCTTATCAAACCTTTTTTAATTATTTCAGTCTTAGTCCCAGTTTCAAATTCACCATTCTTTCCAAGTATCCAAAATATATCGGCATACCGCAAAGCCGATTCAATATCGTGGGTAGTCATTAAAATTGTTTTGTTTTCTTTGGTAGATAGGTCTTTAAGCATTTCCATAATTCCAATCTTTCCCGGCGAATCGATAAAAGCGGCCGGCTCGTCAAGCATAATCAAGGGAGTATCCTGAGCCATTGCCCTTGCAATTAAAATTCTTTGTTTTTCACCATCACTAAGTTGTGAGAAAACCTTTTTTTTAAGGTGTTCTGTTTTCGTAAGTTTTAATGCATTATCAATTATTGATAAATCTTTATTGTTTAGTTTGCCACTCATATTCCCAAACGAATATCTTGCTGTTGCCACCAATTCGTTAGCTGTTAAAAATGCATCATCAATTTTGTCGGTCAGAACAACCGAAACGAGCCTCGAAAGTTCTTTAATACTTATTTCATCTATTGAATTACCATCGTAAAAGACTTTTCCACTAGCCTTTTTCTGCATACCAAGAAGTGTGCGGATAAGTGTTGATTTTCCTGTTCCATTTAATCCAAGAATACAAATCAACTCGCCCTGCCTAATTTCTGTGGAGATATTTTTATGAAGAACTCTTTCCTTTGAACTACCAACAAAATAGGCTGTTGTAAGATTATCTATTTTTAACACCTTCTTCATTCTAATTCTGTTTAATTTTAGAACGTTTAACAATTGCCCAAATTACAATTGGGGCTCCAATCATTGAAGTAACAGCATTAATTGGAAGTGAGGTGTCGTAACCGGGTAGTTTAGCCACAAGATTGCATAACAAAGCCACAAAAGCGCCAAGTAGAATAACTGCCGGCAATAGAATCCGGTGATTTGAAGTATTGAAAAGGTTACGGGCAATATGAGGAATAGCCAGTCCAAGAAATGCAATTGGTCCTGTAAATGCCGTAGCGAGAGAAATTAATATTCCAGAAATTATAAGCACACTTAATTGAAGTTTCTTAGTGTTTATACCCATACTTCGGGCATAGTTTTTACCTAATAAAAATATATTTAGTGCATTAGGAAAACGAAAACTTATTACGGCTAAAAGACCAATTGAGGCCGACAATACTAAAGATTGAGATAGTGTTGTTTTGGAAAAACTCCCCAAACCCCACAGAACGTAGGCTTGCAGTTCCATCGATCGGCTAAAGAACTGCAAAACTCCAACCATTGCATTAATGGCATATCCTATCATAATTCCAATAATTAAGACTACCACAATGTTAGCAATGCGTGATGAAACAAAAATTATTATTAATAAAACTGCAAATGAACCTATGAGGGCTGCTGCCACCATGATAAATTTTCCGTAAACTAATCCGGGCATTAACAAATCAAATCCGGCAAATGAGCCTGTAAGCACAACCAATGCAACTCCAAAACTTGCCCCCGAAGAAATTCCTAAAACCGATGGACCAGCCAATGGGTTGTTAAAAAGTGTTTGAAGAAATAGCCCTGAAAGCCCCAAGGCAGCACCAACCGAAAGCGCTGTAATTGCCTGCGGCAACCGATACTGAATTACAATTATAGAATTTGAAGTGGCAGTTTCGCCGCCTGTTAAGGATAATAAAACATCCCCCCAAGAAATCAAAACAGAACCATACCATAAATTTAGCAGGAAAAGTAGTAGCACACCAAATGATAATGCTAAAAAAAGTAATGGTGTTTTTCCCTTGAATTCCACTTTAAATTGATTTTGAGCAAAGATAAAATATTTGGAATTGGTTAACTGGTAATTGGATAATTAGTCATTGAATAATTTGGATGTTGAATTCCTCAGAACTCCAGTTAACATTCCGAACGACTTGGGAGGAGGAATCTCCTCCGAGTATGAGATCTCTCCATGCGTAAGGCTTTGCTATCGCTTTGCCTTACTTAGTCGACATGACAGAATTTTTTATAGATATTTCAGTCTGGTCTGAGCCTGACTATTCTCACTGACATTAGCATCAAAATTAACCGATAACTTATAAAGGTTAACCAGCAACAAGCAACCAGTAACCAAAACAAATTACTTCATCAAAAAATAATACTTAGGCTTATAATCAGATAACAGTTCAGGATGGAAACAGTGAATTAAATCGGCGAGTACAATGTGGGGCTCAAGTGGACTATTTTCAAAATAGGTAGTTGCTTTAGCATCACACCAAATAATTTTTTTATTCTTAAAAGCATCGAAATGCGAATAGAGTTCATTTTCAGATTTAAGAAATTCGTAGGTACCAATGTCGTTGTACGATCCAACAATTCGCCAAAAGTCGGTATTTACAGCTTTTTTGTAAACTACTTCGTAATCAAGTGGAAAACTTGCTACTCCAGAATCTGCCTTCCAAACGTAATCAGCACCAGCATCTTTAAATAAATTGGCAACATAACTCTTGCCGCCTGGAACATACCATTGATCATTGAAGAACTTATCGGAAAAAACTGTTGGTTTTGTGCTTGCGTTGGCAGCCAGTTCTACATATTTATTGTATTCTACTACAATATTCTCAAATATTGAATCGGCCTTTTGCTTTTCCCCAAAAAATGCTGCGGTAAATTTAATCCACTCTGCCCGGCCAAGAGCAGTAGTTTCCTTAAAATCCATAAAAGGGATCATTGTAATTTTTGTTTTTGCCAAAGGGTGGTTTTCGTTTGCTTTGTAAGGCGAATGAAAAATCACCTCAGGATTAACCATTAATGCCGTTTCCAGATAGAACTCGCCATTGCTTGCTAGTTCTTTAATTTGTCCCTTGGAAATTAACGACCTAATCGCAGTATCTAAAATATAATCTGCTTCCGAAACACCGACAACTTTTTGCAAAAGCCCTATTTTTATAATTGCACTTAACTGAGTTCCGGAGAAAACTGCTGCTCTGTTTAGGGGAACAACAATAATATTGTTGTTTGCATTGAACTTTTGCTTTGTAGTTTGCTTGTCAACTAAGTAGTACTCAGCAATTATATTATTTGGTTGTTCAGGGTTCTTTACTACTATTTTTGAAATATTGTCAAGTTTATAAATATCAAAACCTTTGGCAAAATTTACTTCTGATTTTAACTGCAGACTATCGGATAATTTGCTGAAATATTTTTCAATATCTCTTTGATCCACACTACTTGTGCAAGATTGAAGAAACAAAATGGAAATAATAAAAATAGATATTGTTCGAAAATTCATCCTCAAAATAATTTATTATTTGAATTTATTTGAGATTCAAAATTAAGTCTTTTGTCATCCTGAATGAGCAAAACCAAACATGTATTATAAAAAAATTATAATGCGTAATGAAGAATCTCCTTTTCAAATTTAAAGTACAATAAATAGAGATCCTTCGCTTGGGGCTCAGGATGACAGGTATTTCTGAAAGTTGTGAAGAATCTTTGTTATTGTTTATACATTCTATCCTTTTGTGCCATTATCTTTTCGTCAACAATATAATCGTCGTAACTCATACGCTTGTCGATTATACCGCTTGGTGTTAATTCAATTATCCTATTTGCCACCGAATTAATAAACTCATGGTCATGAGATGAGAAAAAGATATTGCCTTTAAAATTAAGTAGTGTATTATTAAAAGCCTGAATAGATTCCATGTCGAGGTGGTTTGTTGGAGTATCGAGAACCATTGCGTTGGCATTTTCCAACATCATTCGGGCGATCATACACCTCATTTTTTCACCTCCTGAAAGCACGTTTACCTTTTTATAAACTTCTTCGCCCGAGAAAAGCATTTTTCCTAAAAAGCCCCTTAAATATATTTCGGTAGTGTCGTTTGCAAATTGCGACAACCACTCCATCAAATGCATTTTCGATTTGAAGTACTCTCCATTTTCCAATGGCATATATGCCTTCGAAATGGTAATTCCCCAATCAAAACTACCAGAGTCGGCTTTATCATTTTCTGAAATTATTTCGAAAAAAGATGTCATTGCCAATGGGTTACGCGAAAGAAAAACTATTCTGTCATTTCTGTCAGCATCAAAAGTAACGTCTTTCAGTAGATAATTTCCATCAATAATTTTCGACAAACCTTTTACTTCAAGTACTTTGTTTCCAGGTTCCCTGTCAGGCGTAAAAATAATTGCAGGGTATTTTCTTGTCGAAGGTTTAATTTCATCAACATTAAGTTTCTCCAACATCTTTTTTCTACTGGTTGCCTGTTTCGATTTTTTAACGTTGGCAGAAAACCTACTTATAAATTCCTGAAGTTCCTTACGTTTATCAGCAGTCTTTTTATTATGCTGTGCCTGCTGCTTAAGTGCCAACTGGCTCGATTGATACCAAAAACTATAGTTACCCGAAAACATTTGGATGTTATTATGGTCAATGTCAAGTACTTTTGTACTTATTGCATCAAGGAAGTGCCTGTCGTGAGAAACAACCAAAACAGTGTTGTCGTAGTTAGCTAGATAGTGTTCAAGCCAACTTACGGTATCAAGGTCAAGGTCGTTTGTAGGCTCATCTAAGAGCAGATTATCGGGTTTTCCAAAAAGAGCACGTGCAAGCAAAACCTTTACTTTTTGTTTTCCACTAAGATCCTTCATGAGTTTGTGGTGAAGATTTTCTTTTACACCTAACCCACTTAATAGACTGGCTGCGTCACTTTCTGCATTCCAGCCATCCATGTCAGCAAACCTTGCTTCAAGTTCCGAAACTTTCACGCCATCCTCGTCCGAAAAATCAGGCTTGGAATAAATAGCATCTTTTTCATGCATCACCTCCCAAAGTTCATCGAAACCCATAAGCACAGTATTAATAACACTGAACTCATTGAATTCAGATCTGTCTTGTTTTAATACAGATAGTCGTTCGCCTGCACCCTGACTAATATTTCCTTTAGTAGAATCGATTTCACCACTAAGTATTTTTATAAATGTTGATTTACCGGCGCCATTAGCACCTATCACACCATAGCAGTTACCTGGTGTAAACACCATATTTACTTCTTGAAAAAGTACTCTTTTTCCAAATTGAATACTTAAGTCTGAGACAGTTATCATATTAACAGTATTATTAGAATTAGCCTTTGCGTAAAAAACGGCGAAAATAATATAATTTTGCACTATAATTTTAAAAATATCGAGATACTACAAATTTAGTGGAATTAATGATTGAATGAGTAAATGAGTGAATGAGTGAATGCAGTAATGCTAAAATAAACATTGACTATTTTAACGTTTCATCATTTAAGCATTGTTGCATTTTTTAAATTGACTATTTAAGTATTGTAGATTAAAAGATAAATAATATGAAGTTCACAACATTTAAAACTCCGTTGCCAAAGTCGTTTTCGTATAAACCGCGATATTACGACAAAGCCAAAGAGGAAAGGGAAAGAAGAAAAGCCGAACTTGGTTATGAATCAAAACTTGGAAATCATGATAGTTTAAGGATGAGAATGCAGTCGAGATGGCAAAAGGGTGAAGAAGTAAAAGCCAGACCACTAATGAAAATGATTTCTTACTTAATTTATGCCATAATAATTTTTGGAAGTATATATTTTATTTTCTTAACCGACGTTGTAGATAAACTTGTAGCACTTTTTGGAGTTGGGAAGTAGTGGAGATTAAAGTTGAAAGTTTGTAAAGTTTAAAGATGAAAGTTAAAAGTTGAAAGTTGAAAGTTTGTTGAGTTGTGAAATTTAATGAAAGAACTAAACAATAATACAATTAAGATTTTATTTAGAGAAGATAATGCTAAACATAATAAAACAATTACCTGATTCGGTTGCAAACCAAATTGCCGCTGGCGAAGTTATTCAACGACCGGCCTCTGCAGTTAAGGAGTTGCTTGAAAACTCTGTTGATGCAGGTAGTTCTGAAATAAAATTACTTATTAAAGATGCAGGTAAGACCCTGATTCAGGTTATTGATGATGGAAGTGGAATGAATGCAATGGATGCACGCATGTGTTTTGAAAGGCATGCCACTTCAAAAATTAGCAAAGCTGAAGATTTGTTTGAGATTAGGACTATGGGTTTTAGAGGGGAAGCCATGGCATCGGTTGCAGCAATTGCGCATGTAGAATTGAAAACTAAGGTGCATGACGAGGAACTTGGTATCTGCCTGAATATTGAAGGATCGAAAGTAGTAAGTCAAAATGTCTGCCAATGCTCAAGTGGAACTAGTATTTCTATTAAAAATCTATTCTTTAACGTACCTGCCCGTCGTAATTTTCTAAAATCTAATGCTGCTGAAACCAGACATGTTTTTGAGGAGTTTACCAGAGTAGCACTTGTAAATCCGGATATTGCATTCTCACTTTATAATAATGATAAGATAGTTCATAAACTTGAACTAGGAAGTTTTAAGGCTAGAATAGTAGCAATTTACGGAAAAGCTTACGATCAGAAACTCATTCCAATTAGTCAGGAAACAGATATTGTATCAATAAGTGGTTTTATAGGCAAACCTGAATTTGCAAAAAAAACTAGGGGAGAACAGTATTTCTTTGTCAATGGCAGATTTATAAAACATGCCTACTTAAACCATGCTGTAAATAACGCATTCAGCGAACTTTTGGCAAATGATGCCTTTCCATCATACTTTATCAGGATTGATCTTGACCCAAAGGATATAGATATTAATATTCATCCTACTAAAACCGAAGTTAACTTTAAGGATGCAAGATATATTTATGCCATTTTGCAAGCAGCAGCAAAACAGGCAATTGGAAAACATAGTTTTACCCCAACAATCGATTTTGATACCGACCCCAGTATTGAGGCTGCTTTTACGCAAAGTCCCAAAGGACCAATTAGCCAGCCTAAGGTTATTATCAACCCTGAATATAATCCGTTTAAAAGTGGTGTTTCATCATCTTCCTTTGATTTTGGAAAGCCTAAAGGAGACAAAAACTGGGAGGAACTTTATGCCGGACTTAAAGAACAAATAGAAGGTAAGCAAGATTCAAAAGAACAAGAGGATACTCAAGAATTGCTCGACCTAGAAGAAGAAAAGACTACTCCTGTTTTCTTGCAAATGCACAATAAATACATTGTAAGCAGCGTACGTTCAGGCCTGATGATTATACACCAGCAAAGAGCACACAAACGAATTCTGTATGAAAAATTCCTAAACCAGATTAATGCTAAAACCAGTGCTTCGCAGCAAAAACTCTTTCCACACAATATTACATATTCGCCCGACGATGCCATAATAATTAAAGAACTAAAAGATGATTTAAAATCATTGGGTTTTATGATTGAGGATTTTGGACAAAATGGCATTGTTGTTAATGGAGTACCTGTGGGTATGAAGGAAAGTAATATTGAACCTACGCTTGAAGAAATTATTGAAAATTTCAAAAAGAAGGCCTCATCACTTAACTTTGACAAAAATATTATTTTAGCCCGCACAATGGCATCAAATTTGTCGTTAAAAACTGGTGTTAAACTAAGCGGTGAAGAGATGAGTAATATTTTTGATAGCCTTTTTGCTTGTGCAGTTCCTGAAAAATCACCCGGAGGGGAAGGGATAATTTCGATTATTTCACTTGAAGAAATTGATAAGTTGTTGAGGTAGAGGGATCAAGAATTAAGAACCAAGAGACAAGAAACAGGATTAAATAATAAATAGTCAATAAAAAATAATCAATAAATTAAATATGCAACAATTTCGTCCAACAGGTTTTAATGTATTGCCACCAGTAATTAAAAACCTCTTGATAATTAATGTTTTGTTTTATCTGGCAACAATTGCCCTAAGTTCATCTTTTAACATTGATATGGTTGAATATTTAGGCTTGCACTACCCTGCGTCAAAAGATTTTGGCATTTGGCAAATTGTCAGTTATATGTTTATGCATAGCCCAACAAATTTCACCCATGTTCTTTTTAATATGTTTGCGTTGTGGATGTTTGGAAACACATTGGAAAATGTTTGGGGGTCAAAACGATTTCTGAATTACTACTTAATTACTGGAATCGGTGCTGGAATTGTACAGATTCTTGTTGCATGGATTAGAGTTAGAGCAGTTGAAGCAGGAATGGATTCTGAACAAATTGCCATAGTACTTCAGGAAGGTTCTGCCATACTTAGTAAGGGAATGAATTACCAGGATCCGGCTATGAGTACTTTAAATGCAATTATAAATACTCCAACGGTTGGAGCGTCAGGAGCTGTTTTTGGCATTTTGCTTGCCTTTGGAATGATGTTTCCAAATTCATTGATCTACGTTTATTTTGCCTTTCCTGTTAAAGCCAAATATTTCGTAATGATTTATGGTGCCATCGAACTTTTCTCAGGAATTTCAAACAATGCAGGTGATAATGTAGCCCATTTTGCACATTTAGGAGGAATGGTAATTGGTTTTTTCGTAATTATGTTTTGGAAAAAGAGAGGTACGCTTTTTCAGTAGAAAGTTTGTGAAGTTGAAAGTTTATAAAGTTAAAAGTAGATTTGAGTTAAGAAATGCAAGGATTTAATCAATTTCAGAATAACCCTGTCGATATTTTAAAGCAGGTATTTTTAAGCCGTACTATTGTTTCAAGGCTTATTTTAATAAATACTTCAGTATTTGTAGTAATTCAATTAGTTAGTACTGCCACCTGGCTTTTTGGTGGAGAGAGCGGTGGGATTGTAAGTTCTTTGGGCAGATGGTTTGCTTTACCTTCCGATGTTGGAAGTCTTGCACTAAAACCCTGGACAATCTTCACCTATATGTTTCTTCAGGAAGGCTTTTTTCACCTTTTCTTTAATATGATTCTTCTCTATTTTGGAGGATTAATCTTTCAGGAGTATTTAAGCAAAAGCAAATTATTGTGGACTTATATTTTTGGTGGAATAAGTGGAGCCTTGTTCTTTATTCTTGCATTTAATTTGTTTCCAGTTTTCGAAGGAGTAAAGGGAGATGCTTTGGCATTAGGGGCTTCGGCATCTGTATTGGCAATAGTTATTGCTATTTCAACTTATGTTCCTGATTATACTGTTCATCTGTTTTTGTTTGGAAAAGTAAAACTAAAATATCTTGCTCTGGCAATGATTCTTATCGATGTATTAAGTATTCAATCGGGTAATGCAGGTGGACATATTGCACATTTGGGTGGAGCTCTTTGGGGATTTATTTATGGCTATTCGCTACGCAATGGTAATGACATTTATAAAATGCTCGATGGATTAAAATTTCCAAAAATAAAATGGGGAGAAAGTAAGAGTTCAAAATTCTCAACATCGCGACCTGCAAATGGCAAACCTATGAACGACGATAACTACAGTAAAAAACGGGCTGCTTCTCAGCACGAAATTGATAGGATACTTGATAAAATTTCACGTTCAGGTTACAGTAGTTTAAACAAAGAAGAAAAGGAACTTCTTTTTAAGACCAGCAATAAAAACTAAAGCAGCATTTTGAAAAGTAAAATAAAATATTCCATACTTAAGTCGTTACTGGCTTTGGTAAATGTGTTTTTTGCTTTACTTTTAAGTTTCTCGCTGTTAGCATCAATAACCACTGCCGATATTTTTTCAATATTTGCAGTATCAGGTTTGTTTTATCCCGTACTATTATTTGCTAATCTAATATTTGTAATTTTCTGGTTATTCACAAAAAAGAGATATGCCATAATTTCACTATCAGTTATTTTACTTGGTTTTGGGAACCTGATGGATAATTTCAACTTTGCATTATCTGGAGATACTAATAGTGATGGGGAAACAATTAAGGTGCTTACCTATAATGTCCAGCAATTCAGGGCGTCTGATAAATTTACAAAACTTATTATTCAAAATGATATTCTTAACTTCGTAAGGGATCAGGAAGCTGATATTATTTGTATGCAGGAATTTCAGTCACACAACAAAAATATTTACAAGCCTCTTAAGCAGTTGCGCGACACTTTAAATACTGGTACTTACTATTTTGAAAGTTACTATAATCCACGGTTTAATTACCTGAGTGGATTGGTAATATTCTCCAAACTAAAGGCTGTAAATAAAGGAAAACTAAAATTTGATGGTTCTCGTACTTTTGGGATATTTACTGATTTGGTTAAAGGAAAAGATACTATTCGTGTTTACAATATTCATCTGGCAAGTATTAGTTTAAACACTTCAGACATTGAGTTTGTGGTAAACCCGGAAATTGAAGATGAAGAGGAATTTAAAAACAAATCATTGGAGATTTATCAAAAACTGGAACAGGCTTTTGTTTTAAGGCAGAAACAGATTGCTTATTTAACTGATGAGATGAAAGAAAGTCCTCATGCATTAATTGTAATGGGCGATTTCAACGACACTCCTTCCTCCTATGTTTACTCATGTATTTCTGAAATATTAAATGATAGTTTTACTAATAAAGGTTTTGGTTTGGGAATTACCTATGCGGGGAGATTACCTTTTTTAAGGATCGATTATATTTTCAGCAGTGATGGATTTGAAGTTATGGAGTTTGAGAAATATAATATTTTACGCTCCGACCATTATCCAGTTTCAGCGGTTTTGAGGATTAATGAGTGAATGATTCAATGGTTCAATTATATAATTAAATCATTGCATAATTAAATAATAAAATGAGAAAAATATATCTTACAATTAGCATTGTTTTGCTAGTACTAACTTTAAGTGCGCAGGAAACAATTTATGACTTTACAGTAAATGATATTGATGGAAACGAATTTCCTTTAAGTCAGTTTAAAGGTAAAAAAGTAATGATCGTTAATGTAGCATCCGAATGTGGATTTACACCCCAATACGAAACTTTAGAAACTGTTTACAAAGCTTACAAGGACAGTAATTTTATAATTATTGCCTTTCCTGCCAATAACTTTAAAGAGCAGGAGCCCGGAACAAATGAAGAAATTAAACAGTTTTGCTCAATAAACTATGGAGTAAGTTTTCCAATAATGGCTAAAATATCTGTTAAAGGTGATGACATCCATCCCTTCTACAAATGGCTAACAGAGAAAGAATTGAATGGCACTTCCAACTCTAGCGTAAAATGGAATTTCCAGAAATATTTAATTAATGAAGAAGGGAAAATCGACCATGTAATAAATCCATGGGTTGAGCCAGACAATAAGAAGATTATTAAGTGGATAAGTAATTAGTGAAATAACAAATAAGTTCCAAAAGAACAAAAACCAAAGGGATCGATTAATCTGAATTCAATTTAAGAGAATTATGTAATTATCAGAATTTCTGCACCTGATTAACGATTAACAATTGGAGTGTTGGTGTAATGGAGTATTCGTTGCATAAACTCTTCCCATTACTCCACCACTCCATTTCTCTAAATAATTTTATTTTACAGAGCCCTGTTTATCAATCATTAATTCTTATGTCTAATTGAGGTTATTACTCGAAATCACTATATGAAATTATTTGTTTTAACATCTAATTCTCAAAAGCCTCAATCACCTCAGTTACAAAACGATTGTAATCAAACTCCCCTTTTTTCGAAAGTCCCATTCTTACAATAACAAGATTATGGGTAGGCACAATATAAACTCTCTGACCATTGTAGCCATCAGCAAAATAAACGCTTTCAGGTGCGTCAGGCAGTTCACGGAATTCATCGCGGTTAAGCCAAAACTGTGCGCCGTATTCACCCTTCGATTTGCTTGCAGGTGTTTGTGTAAAGTCAACCCAGCCATCAGGTAAAATCTGCTCATTACCCCAATAACCATCCTGAAGGTAAAGCAATCCAAACCTTGCCCAGTCACGAGGTGTGGCAAATGCGTAGGACGAACCAACGTAAGTTCCTGAGGCATCGGGTTCCAAAACCATACTCCGGATTCCAATTTTATTAAACAATTCATTTTGTGGCATCGAAATATAATCTTCGTAAGATGGATTTGCCCTTTTTATAATTTCAGAAATAATATTCGAAGTACCTGAGGAATAATACCATTCAGAGTCGGGTGTGGTTTTAATTGCTCGGGAAATTGCATATTCTGCTGCATTCGATTTATTAAAAAGCATAATTGTGGCATCTGAGATTTTGCCATAATCTTCTTCCCATTCAAGACCTGAACTCATTTGCAAGAGGTTTTTCAATGTTATATTTTTCCTTTCGTCCTTGCTCCATTCATTAATGGGGGTCTCCCCTTCCAGACTTAGTTTTCCTTGTTTTACAAGTATTCCGGTAAGTGCACTCATAATGCTTTTGGTCATCGACCAACCCAAAATGCGGGTATCCTGATCAAAGCCGTTGTTGTAGCCCTCTGTCATAAAAAGTGTGTCGTAGGCAACAACAATTCCACGTGTGTGGCCTTCGCCCAATGCACGCTTTATTGCTTTTTCAAGTTTTACAATGTTTATATTTTGTAAGACTGTGTCGCGCTTTTTATTGCCTGTAGGCCAAAAAACAGTATCGGGATCGTAGTTTGGGAATTGCGGTTTGTAGGTTTGTTTTTTAACATCTTCAATGTCGGCATCGTTTACCAAAGCGCAACCAAGTCCATCGCGGTAAACCGCTATTTGTTTGGCCATTCCAAAAAATGTGGACGTAACAGTTCTATTTTCTTTGTCCCAAACATTTGTTGGGAGGCTCACAAAGAACGAAGCAAGGTCATGTTTTTCTATGCTGGCTTGTTCCCTTTCCGAAAGGTAAATGCAGGAGCATAAATCCTTGGCAGCATAGCCATTGAAAATCTTAGCAAAACTGTTAATGCCATAATAAAGTCCTCCAAGAAGTCCAATTATTATAAGCCAGGTAATTATTCTTTTAGTTTTCATACGTTTAAGTTTTCACGTAATAACGCAACGTTTTTATTTTTGATTTGCGAATTTAGAGAATTTTTGATAAGAAAGATTAGATTTAGTAATTTGTCTTATTCATCATTTTTATCTTTTGCAGATTGTGAAAATATTCGCAGCTACACATTCTTCAAGCAAACCAGAAGATTTAATTTCTAATCAAATTACTCAATTCAAATCTGAATATTATTTTCCTTAAATTCGCTCGATGATTTTTATCGACCGAACTGAAACAAATCCATATTTTAATATTGCGGCAGAAGAATACGTTCTTAGGAATTTTAAGGAGGATGTATTGATGCTTTGGGAGAGCAAAAATTCGGTTATTTTGGGTAAGCACCAGAATGCTTTTGCTGAGATAAATTATCCATATCTTATTAATAATCGAATTCCATTAATTAGGCGAATATCCGGTGGTGGTACTGTTTTTCATGGAAAGGGCAACCTTAACCTTACAGTAATCAGAACAAGTAATGGCAAGAATGGATTAGTTAATTTTAGAGAATTTACCGAGCCTCTTATCAATTTCTTATTAGGATTGGGTGTAGAAGCACAGTTTGAAGGGAAAAATAACCTAAGACTTGAGGGATTGAAGTTTTCGGGTAATTCAGCACATATTTTTAAGAATAGGGTAATGCATCATGGCACCATTCTTTTCGATGCAAACCTTAATCAAATTGATGAAATAATAAACCTGAAATCTAATAGTTTTCACGATAAAGCAGTAAAATCAATTAGAGCTAACGTTACTAACCTAAAGCATTATTTACCTACAGGAACCACTTATTTAATATTTAAACAATTTCTTAAGGAATACTTATTTAAACATTATAATATCAAAGAAGTACGTAGTTTTACAAAACTGAACAAAAACGAAATTCTACGTCTGATGCAAGAGAGATATAAATCGTGGAACTGGAACTTTGGCTACTCCCCTGCATTTGAGTTCAACAATAAAATATCTGTTAGCGAAAACGAAATAAAGTGTTTATTAAAAATAAAAAATGCCATAGTTTTGGAGGCAGAAATAAACAAGTTAGGAGTAAGAATTGATTTAATTGAAAAAGCAATATTATCAAAAAAGTATAGTCAGGTTTCCATTAGAACAGTATTATTGGATGCAGGATTGTCTTCAGAAGAAATCACAGTTTATTTAAAATTATTTGGTCTTGCGTGAATAGATAAAAAATGACCCATAAAAAGAAACTTATAGAGTTAAGCAATGAATTCTCCGGAGAGGTCCTTTTCGATGAGGCCATAAGAGTGATGTATGCCACTGACGCATCCTCTTATCGCGAAATACCACTTGCCGTTGCTTATCCAAAAGATAAGGACGATATAAAATTGCTCATTGAGTTTGCCCACAAAAACAAAACTACTATTATTCCTCGTGCTGCCGGCACCTCACTTGCAGGACAGGTTGTTGGTAATGGAATAATTGCCGATGTTTCTAAAAATATGACTTCTATTTTAGAATTGAATATTGAAGAACGGTGGGTGAAGGTTGAGCCAGGTGTAGTTCTGGATGAATTAAACCTCTACCTCAAACCTTATGGTTTATTCTTTGGACCCGAAACATCTTCAGCTAGCCGTTGCGGAATTGGAGGTATGTTGGGAAACAATGCTTGTGGTTTACGCTCATTGGTTTATGGCAGTACAAGGGAACACACCCTTGAGGTTGAAACAGTTTTAAGCGATGGCTCGGAAGGGGTTTTTAAAGCACTTTCAAAAAAGGAGTTTGAGGAAAAAACCAAAGGCAAAACACTTGAAAATATTCTTTATAAAAATATTTTAGAAATTCTTTCGTCAGAAGAAAACCAGGAAGAAATAAAATTACAATTTCCCGATAAGGAGATTAAACGCCGAAACACTGGCTATGCCCTTGATATTCTTGCCGAAACTGAAGTTTTCTCAAAAAGCACTCATCAATTCAATTTCTCAAAACTACTTGCTGGTTCTGAGGGAACTCTGGCATTTACAACTTCAATTAAACTGCAATTGGTAGATGTTCCACCTAAGCATAAAGCATTGGTTTGCATTCATCTAAAAAATGTACAGGAAGCTCTAAGGGCTAATATTGCTGTGTTGGAGCATCATCCACGTACCATCGAACTGATGGATAAAACAATATTGGATCTTACAAAAAAAAATATTGAGCAAAGAAAGAACAGGTTTTTTATTAAGGGTGATCCAGGTGCAATACTAATTACTGAGTTTGCTGAGAATAGTGAAGGCGAATTATTTGCAAAGACAGAAGAACTAATTAACGATTTAAAGAAAAAAGGATATGGTTACGATTATCCGGTAATTAGTGGAATAGAAATTAACAAAGTCTGGGATTTACGAAAAGCAGGACTCGGAATCCTTAGCAATATGCCGGGCGATGCTAAACCCGTTTCGGTAATTGAGGATACAGCTATTAATCCTTTTCATCTTCCCGAATATATTTCTGAAATAACTAACCTACTAAAAAAACATGGCAAAGATTGTGTTTACCATGCCCATATTGCTACTGGTGAACTTCATCTAAGACCAATTCTTGATTTAAAAAAGAAGGAAGACGTTGACTTATTTCATACAATTGCTGAGGAAACAGCAAAACTTGTAAAAAAGTATAATGGCTCCTTAAGTGGTGAGCATGGCGATGGCAGACTAAGGGGCGAATTTATTCCTTTAATGCTTGGAGAGAAAAACTATGAACTTTTAAAGCAAATAAAAAAAACATGGGACCCGAATGGTGTATTTAATAAGGGTAAGATTACCGATACTCCGAAAATGAATACCCAATTAAGATATGAGCCTGACTCAAGCACTAAAGATATTGAAACAATTTTCGATTTCTCTTCAGATGGAGGTTACTTAAGTTCGGTAGAGAAGTGTAGCGGAACTGGTGCCTGCCGAAAGACTGAGGTGATTGGTGGTACAATGTGCCCAAGTTATATGGCTTCGCGAAATGAAAGTCAGACAACGAGGGCTAGAGCAAATATTTTGCGTGAGTATATTACAAACTCTGAAAAGGCAAACCCATTTAACCAAAAGGAAATTTTTGAAGTAATGGATTTATGTCTTTCATGCAAGGCCTGTAAAAGCGAATGCCCCTCAAGTGTTGACATAACTAAACTTAAGGCCGAATTCCTTCAGCATTATTACGACGATAATGGCATCAGTCTGCGAACGAGGATAGTTGCAAACATCACTTCTTTAAATAAGTTGGGAAGTTATTTCCCATCAGTTTTTAACTTTTTTGTAAATAACAGATTTCTCTCAAAACTCGCAGCAAATATTATTGGTTTTTCTGAATTAAGGAAGTTTCCTGAATTAAATAAACAATCTCTTGACAAATGGTTTAAGAAGCACTCAACAGATATTGATTTCCCTAATGGAAAAGTTTATCTTTTCAATGATGAATTTACCCGTTTCAACGACACTGAAACAGGCATAAAAGCAATATTACTTTTGGAGAGACTTGGTTACCGGGTGGTAATTCCTAAGCATAAAGAAAGTGCACGCACATTTCTCTCAAAAGGTTTATTAAGAAAAGCAAAAGCAATTGCCAATGAAAATGTTAGACTTTTAAAAGATCTTATTACAAATGAAGCCCCGCTAATTGGCATTGAACCTTCTGCCCTACTTGCTTTTCGCGATGAATACCCTGAACTTGTGGACAATGAGCTGAAACAATCTGCTGAAGATTTAAAGAAGAACTCCTTTTTAATTGAAGAGTTCCTTGAAAAAGAAATGCGAAAAGGAAAAATAAAAAAAGTTAGTTTTACTAAAGAAGAAAAGCATATAAAATTGCATGGACACTGCCATCAGAAAAGTTTAGCATCAACCTCCCCTACTCTATTTGTACTTGGATTCCCTGAAAACTTTAATGTTGAAGAAATTCCTTCGGGCTGTTGTGGAATGGCAGGTTCATTTGGCTACGAAAAAGAACATTACGATCTAAGCATGGAAATTGGTGAGTTGGTTCTTTTCCCTGCCGTGCGTAATGCTGCCCCAACAACAATTATTGCTGCACCCGGCACATCTTGTCGCCATCAGATAAAAGATGGCACTAGCCGTACAGCATTTCATCCTGTTGAAATCTTGTTTGACGCTTTGGTTTAGGGAAAAAGAAAAAGCGCTAATAAATTAGCGCTTTACTCAATTTGCTCGTTTCTCATTAAATAACTACTCTTTACCTACTTTACTTGCTTTTGTTTGTTTTCATAATCTATCATCACTCAACTAATCACCTATTTTGAAAACTTATTTTATGAGACAAAAATACTTGAATTACCCATGCCTGTCAATCAGCAAAATGCTGAATAGTGTGTAGGGGAATTAACCACATGATATGTTAATTATTTATCGATCTTGTTTTTAATATGTAGCAATA